>JAMCVK010000027.1 GCA_023475225.1 Chloroflexota bacterium | reverse complement strand
CCAACTTATTCATCAATTCAACCCTGAGATGAGCCTTGCTAATCAAACTCACAAACCACCAACTCACAAGCAACGTAAGGAGGCTGCCTAGTGATAAAACATCAATTAAATCTGCCCACTCCTGAGGGCTGCGCCCCCCTCCTTGACCTCCCCCTTGCTCCAGCGGGAGAGGGGGAATAAAGACGTAGCGCGAGGGCTTGTCCCCCGCTTGGGGGAGATGCCCTTATCCCCCACCCCCCTTACTCCAGCGGGAGAAGGGGAAAGAGAGGCTGTGTCCCCAGGCCATCCCAGTCCTTCGAAGAAGGACGCCCCCTTGGAACCCCCGTTGTTCGATACCCTGGCACAGCAGTGATTTGACATGCTGTTCGGGCTGTGTTATATTAAGGGTGGTTCCAGTCATGGTTGGGGTGATGTTCTTGAACGAGTGGCCATTACCTAATGCCGCAGATGTAGCGGCGGTTGCCTCACCCGAGGCGAAGACGGGTCTGCTTACTATGGACCGCATCGGTAAGGCGGCTATTATGGTCACTATGGCCATTGGAACAGACCTGGAACAGCCCCTGACTGAGGCGGCCAGGGAGAGCGGGTTCCTCGTCTGCAAGGGACAAATAGGGTCGATGGATACGCAGAAGATTGTGGCCGCCATAGAGACTGCGGCCAGGCGTGAAGGTATCGTCCATGGCGTCTATGGCGATGAGCATGCGCTCTACCATGTGATTCTGGAAGCTCTCCATGGGGTCTATCGGGGGCCCTTCGCCCTGGGCAACCTGCTCCGCACGGTCGGCTTATCTTTCGCCATCCTGCGAGGACCTAGAACCAGGGGCGACGCCAACGATCGTGAGTGGATTGCCCTCTGCCTCTATGGCAGCATTGGGGCACCAGTTAAGGGCTGGGAACACGAGGTAATCGGTCTGGGTATCAACCACTTCTGAACTGGCAGGAGGAACCTCTCGCCTGTGACAGCATAGCGGAAAGACGGTAGCCAACCCCATCCTGGCCAGTGGGTCAAGGCGCAAATTGCAATTTGACGCCGCCCAAAGTCGAAAGTCGCAAGGGGGCAGCGTCCAAGCCATTGGGCTTGAGACCTGCCCTTTTTCTGTTTAGAGGAGATCAGGTGAAGAAGACCATCGGGAAGCCCGATAAGAGGAGAATCGAGATGGCTGGCAGCAGTGAGGCAGCCCCCGGCCGAACCGCGCAGAAGGTCGGCTTCGAGCCAGAAATAGTGCTGGATGGACAATCCCTAACCATCAAGGATGTTATCGCTGTTGCCCGCTATGACAAGAAGGTGGCTCTATCTTCAGATGCCCGGCGAGGCGTGCTAGAGTCCTATGAGATGGTTCAAAGGCTGGTAGAACAACAATCCACCGTATACGGCGTTACCACCGGCTTCGGTCATCTGTGTAATGTTCCCATCTCAGCCAAGGATGCCCGTACACTACAAAGAAACCTTATCTTGAGTCACTCCGCTGGTGTTGGACCGGCCCTCGAGGAGGTGGTGGTGAGGGCTATCATGCTGCTGCGCGCTAATGCCCTAGCTAAGGGGCACTCAGGCGTCAGCCCTGAGGTCATTTCGACCCTGATAGCGATGTTGAATGCGGGGGTTCATCCTCTTATTCCGGCGAAGGGGTCGGTCGGGGCAAGTGGCGACTTGGCTCCATTGTCCCATATGGTTCTGGTGATGCTGGGCGAGGGCGAAGCCATCTATCGAGGACAACACTTGAAGGGGCGTGAGGCCTTGGAGAGGTGCGGCATCGCCCCCGTGCAACTGGGCCCAAAAGAGGGGCTAGCCTTGATCAATGGGACGCAGGTGATGACCGCTCTGGGCATACTGACCGCACACGATGGGGAATATTTGCTTAAAACAGCCGACATCGCCGCAGCTATGACCAGTGAAGCCCTTAGAGCGGATCCTATCGCTTTCGACAGTAGAATTCACTCCCTTCGCCCCCACCAGGGTCAGGCACAGTGTGCCTTCAACCTGCGCTCACTACTAGAGGATAGCGATCTCTACAGGATGCCCAACACAAATAGGGTCCAAGATCCCTACAGTTTGCGCTGCATCCCTCAGGTGCATGGGGCATCCAGAGAAGCTATCGCCTTCGTCAAAGGTATTCTAACCACGGAGATGAATTCGGCGACAGATAACCCCCTCCTTTTTCCGAGCGACGGCCTGGTCATATCCGGGGGGAACTTCCATGGTGAGCCAGTGGCCATGGCCCTGGATCTTTTGGGTATCGCTCTCGCTGAGATCGCCAGCATATCGGAGCGAAGGCTTGACAAACTACTGAATCCCGTCTTTAATGAATTACCAACCTTCCTGACACGAAACAGCGGACTCAATTCGGGGCTGATGCTCACCCAATATACAGCAGCAGCGCTCGTCTCTGAGAATAAGATACTGGCTTCCCCGGCCAGCGTCGATTCCATTCCCACCTCGGCCGGACAGGAAGATCACGTGAGCATGGGGACAATCGCCGCACGCAAAGGGTGGGATATACTCACCAACACGCAGTATGTGGTAGCCATCGAGCTGCTGGCCGCGGCGCAGGCCTTGGACCTTCGTCAGCCAGGCCATCTTGGACGGGGAGTGGCGGTAGCCTACGACCTTATCCGGAGCAAGGTGGCTCCATTGACGGAGGATCGTATCCTCGCCCCTGATATCGAGCAGATCTTCAACCTGGTACGCTCGGGGGAGCTGGTGGAGAGGGCGGCGGAGGTGGTCACTCTGATTTAGCCGGTATTGCGGGTCCAGTAGCAACACTTTACAGCCTCCCGCTGGAGCGCTGGGGGGTAGTCCAGAAGGGGGTTGCCCTCTTCTGGGAGTCCTTCGAAGAAGGATAGGGCTCCGCCCTAGCCCTCAATCACCTCTCAGACGGGGGTAGTCCAGAAGGGGGTCATCCCCTTCTGGGAGGGTTCTAGGGCTCCGCCCTAGCCTCGATCCCCCCTCTCCCGGACGGGAAGGACGGGAGAGGGGGTCAGGGGGTGAGGGTATCCCATAAATAATCATTTCGAGGAGATCGCCAAGATGAGATTCGAAGAACGATCCCTACAAACAGATGTATTGGTGTTAGGTGGTGGACTGGCTGGCTGTATGGCGGCGATAAAGGCCAGCGAATACCCTCTGGATGTGACCTTAGTGGAAAAGTGTAAGCCGGAAAGGAGTGGCTGCGCCGCTACGGGACTGGATCACTTCTGGACGTTACCCCCTGACAGGGGTGTGACGGCCGAGCAGCTCATCCGGCAATACGCTGAAAATGTGGAATATCTGGTGGATCAAGAGGTTCTCCACACCATCGTTACGGAAAGCTTCGAGAGAGTTAAGGACCTCGAAACCTGGGGGGTCAACATGCGCGCCGCTAACGGTGAATATCGCTGGGTTGGTGAACCTTTCATTCATCCCTTCGACCTGAGCATTCATTTTGCTGGGCACAACATCAAACGCGTATTGGCCGAGGAGGCCCGCAAACGCAAGGTCAGGGTTCTGGAACGGAGTATGGCCACCCGTCTGCTTACGGACAAGGGGAGGGTCATCGGTGCCCTCGTGTTTAACCATCGCCAGAACTGCTTCACTGTGATCCAGTCCAAAGCAGTAGTCATTACTACAGGTGGTGCAACCCGAATCTATCACACCCCCTCGGGACGTCCCTTCAGCACCTTCGCCGCGCCATCTGATACGGGCGATGGTTTTGCCATGGCCTTCCATGCCGGAGCCGAGCTGACTTGTATGGAATTTTCCGAGGGCACGGCAGCGCCTAAGTCTTTCAGACCAGGGACCATTGGCAATTTCACTTATGTTGGCGGTAAGTTAGTCAACGTCAAGGGAGAGCCCTTTGCCAAAACCCATCTCCGCTTCAAATTTGCGGCCAACTTCCTCCGCGAAATCGAGGAAGGAAACGGCCCTCTCTTCGTCGATACATCGGGCATCGCCGACGAAAATTGGAAATGGGTAGAGATGGGTCTGGGCAGCGAGGTCCCTATGTTCCTGGAGTACCTGAAGCAATCCGGCCTGTTTCGTAAGGCGACCAGGCTAGCCGTGGGAATCACTGAGTATGACCTCCGCGACGGGCGCAGTGGGCTGATCATCGATCGCTATGGCCGGGCCTCTCTGCCTGGACTCTACGCTGCCGGGGATGCTATGGGCGGTGTCGCCGAGGCTGGGATGCCGGGAGCTATCACAATGGGATGGAAGGCTGGGGAAGGTGCTGCTACCTACGCCAGCAATGTGGCCCATGGTCAGATCGACCCCCAGCAGGTCTCTGCCGAACGACGACGGCTGGAGACACCCCTTCAGCGCCAGGAGGGGCTAAGATGGACAGAGGTGCAGGGGCTACTGCAACAGATTATGTCTGAACAGGTGGAGAGACCGCGCACAGAGAGCGGCTTGCGCTACGCCCTTCGAAAGGTGGAGGAACTCACCGAGGTCGCCAATCACAGATTGATCGCCAGGGACAGCCATGAGGCCTACCGCACTGCTGAGGTGCAAAGCCTTTTGGATGTGGCCCGCATGTGCATCGTCGCCTCTCTGGAAAGGAAGGAGAGCAGACACCTTCCCTACTTTGAGCGCAGGGAATACCCCGCGCGGAACGATGAGAACTGGCTCAAGTTTGTGGTCCTGCAAAAGGATGGGGAAGGAATCAGGGTCACGCAAAGACCCATTCCAATAATTTATGGGAGGTCCTGACATGCCACCAAAGGTAAACCCAGAGCTGTGTACCGGCTGTGGAATTTGTATTGAGTATTGCCCTGAGGATGTGCTCAGGCTGGAAGATGGAGAAGTAGTACTCAAGTATCCAGAGGAGTGCTGGCAGTGCGGGGTATGTAAGCTGGAGTGTCCGGAGGAGGCCATAGAGATGGTCTTCCCTCTTGAGAGTACGCTCCTTGTAGCCGAGTGAGCGAATAAAGGGAGACGCCAATGAGAAGTGTTCCTTTGCTTATGATCCCGGGCCCTACCCCAGTGGATGCCCGGATCTTGCGCGCCCTGAGCCAGGATACCCTCTCCTTCACCAGCAAGGAGTTCGCCCAGATACTTCTTGACACTATCGCTGACTTGAAAGCGGTCATGCAGACACGGGGCGCGGTGATCATTATGGCTGGCTCAGGGACGCTTGGGCTGGAGTCGGCCATAGTTAATACCTTGCAGGTTGGGGATAGGGTGCTGGCTCTGAACCATGGAAAATGGGGGGAGCGCTTCGCTAAGATAGCGCAACGGTATGGAGCAGAGGTGAGGGAGCTGCTGACTGAGCCTGGGGAGATCGTACCGCTGAGCACAGTAGAGAGCGAATTGAAACAACAGCGCTACAAGGCTGTGTTAGTGACCCACGTGGAGACCTCCACCGGTGTGCGTGCGCCTGTAGCCGAAATCGCCCGCCTGGCGCGTCGGTATGATGCCCTATGCCTCGTGGACGGTGTATCAAGCACTGGGGCCGTGCGCGAACCGATGGATGATTGGGGCATCGATGTCCTGGTCACCGCCTCCCAGAAGGCGCTGGGCTGTCCACCCGGACTGGCGATGGTAGGCATTGGTCCCAAGTCCTTACAGATACGTCGTGAGAGGGAGAGCATCCCGAATTACTACGGTGACTGGCTGGAATTTCTCCGCGTTCTTCAGAACCCGACCGCGGAGACCCACGTGACCCATCCCGTTAATATGATTTATGCTTTACGTGAAGGGCTGCGCTTTATCCTGGGCGATGGCTTAGAGAAACGCATCGCCCAGCATGAGCGTTGGGCCAGGGCGGTGCGAGCGGCCCTGCGGGCCCTGGGTTTTCAGCTCCTGGCCAGAGAGGAGATAGCAGCCAGCACGGTGACCGTAGCCCTTTACCCCACAGGGGTCCTCGATGTTCCTTTTCGAGCCGGCGTCGAGCAGCGTGGCGTGGTGGTAGCACCGTGTAGTGGTGTGCTATCTGGCAAAGGGGTCCGCCTCGGCCACATGGGGAACGTCACCGATCTGGATATCATTGGCGGTATTAGCGTTTTAGAGCAAGTGCTCCTGGAGATGGGGCGCTCAGACATCTTGGGAAAGGGGGTGGCCGCTGCCGAGACTGCGTTACAATAGTCTGTGGTGACCGTCGACTAGTTTTAAATTTGGAGGTGTGTAAAAATGCTATCACCGACTAATCGCAGGTTCAACTGGATGGGGGTACTGGTCATCGTATCGCTCATTGCTGTACTGGTCGGTAGCTGCGCTGCACCGCCACAGCCGACGCCTGAGCCGACTAAAGCGGTTATTGCAGCAACCCCGACAGCAGCACCATCGCCGACTAAGCCACCAGCACCTACGCCCACGCCGGCTCCCAAACAGGTGTTGATCTTCCCCAACATTGGCATCACGGAGCCACCGACTACTGATCCAGCTCTGGCTGGAGACGGCAATTCTGTAGAGGTGGTGAGCCTGGTCTACAGTGGACTGGTGAAGCAAGATAAGGACCTCAGACCAGTACCAGATGCGGCCACTAAATGGGAGGTGTCCAAGGACGGCTTGGTCTACACCTTCTACCTGCGCAATGACATTAAGTTCTCCGATGGAACGCCGTGTACAGCCGAGGACTTCGCCTATTCCATTAACCGAACCCTGAACCCGGCTACGAAATCCCGCCAGGCCAAGGCCTACCTCGGCATAATCGCTGGAGCGACTGATGTGCTGGAAGGGAAGGCGGCCACGGCCAGTGGAGTGAAGGTGCTGGACCCACTTAAGCTTCAAATCACCTTGACGAAGCCGATCAGCTTCTTCCTGGATACCTTTTACTTCACCACCTCAGCGGCCGTCAAACGCGCTGCTGTCGAGGCCAATAAGGGCGATTTCACGAAGGTGGAGACCAACATCGGCACCGGACCATTTATGATCAAGAGCTGGGTGCACGGCGCGGAGATGGTTCTGGTTCCTAATCCTTACTGGTATGGTGGCAAGCTGCAACTGGCCGAATACCGCATGCCCTTCGTTAAGGACGCAGCCACGGCCTATAAAATGTATTTGACAGACGAGGCCCATCTCACGACGGTACCCTCCGATAACATTGCTGAGGCGGAGAAACAGCCTGACTTCGTCCGGGCGCCACGTCTGCGAGTGGCGACCTTAGTGCTCAACTTGAAACATCCTCCGCTTGATAACCCTAAGGTACGCCAGGCCCTGGCTCACGCCCTGGATCGGGCCACCATCGATAACGTAGTGCTCCGAGGACAGCTGGCCCCCATTAAGGGCATCATCCCGCCCGGCATGATGGGTTATAACCCTAACATCAAGGGTTACAACTACGATCTGAATAAGGCCAAACAGTTGCTGGCTGAGGCTGGCTACCCCGGAGGCAAAGGACTGCCCCCACTGACCCTATCCTATCCAACCGGTGGGCCGGATCCAGAAACGACCAGAACGGTGACGGCTATGCAGCAGATGTGGAAAGAGGTCGGTATCGAGGTGAAGCTCAATGGTATGGAATTCGGTGCCTTCCTCAAGGCGCGTAATGACCATACCCTTCCCTTCATCTATACCGGTTGGGGAGCCGACTGGCCTCATCCACAGAACTATCTCAGCCTGCTCCTGCATTCCGGATTGCCGACCAACTGGTGTGAATACAGCAACCCGAAATATGACCAGCTGGTTGATCAGGCTGACGTCACCTTTGCCGATGAGAAAAAGCAGCTGGCTCTCTACGCTGAGGCTGAGCAGATGGCCATTAGCGATGTAGCTTGGATTCCCATCGGCTCACACGTGCGCATGTACAGGCTGAAACCCTACGTGCATGGCTTCGTACCATACCCCTCTTGGATGCTTGGCGTTATGGCCCCAGATTGGACCAAAGTGTATCTATCTGCTCATTGATCTTTGCGCCAGATAATGGGATGGCAGGCCAATATCCTTTGGCCTGCCATCCCTAAGCCAGCCGAACAGGTGGTGTAGATGAGAGGATGATTCAATTTATCATTAAGCGACTATTCTCGACGGTCTTCATCCTCTGGGGAGTGGTCACCATCATCTTTCTTCTTTCTCATCTTGTACCCGTGGACCCGGTCACGATGATGCTGGGGGAACGGTATGACCAGGCCGTCTACGAACAGCTACGTCATAGCTATGGCTTTGACCAGCCGCTCTGGCAACAGTACATCAATTACATGTGGCAACTGCTCCATGGTGACTTTGGCAAATCGTATCACTACATTGAGAGGCCAGTAGCGGACATCCTTCGATCTGGGGTACCCATATCCCTACAGCTAGGTGGTCTAGCCATACTTCTGGAACTGATCATTGGCATCCCGAGTGGGGTGCTATCGGCCATCAAGCAAAATACCTGGATTGATCGGATGAACATGGGTGTAATGATGATACTTTACTCGGTGCCCAATTTCGTCCTCATTCCGATCTGCATGCTGGTCTTTGGCGTGCAGTTACGCTGGTTGCCGGTAGCTGGTTGGGGCAGTGCCCCACACATGGTTATGCCAGTTGCAGTTTACACGGCCTTAGGCACGGCCTTCTATGCCCGCCTTACCCGTAGTACCATGCTCGAGGTCATGCGCGAGGACTACATTCGTACGGCTCGTTCTAAGGGGCTACCAGAGCGAATGGTCATCTACGGCCATGCCCTGCGCAACGCCTTGATTCCGCTGGTCTCGGCCCTCAGTCCCTCTTTGGCTTTCATCGTCACCGGTGCTTTCATCATCGAGTCGATGTTCAATATTCCTGGGATCGGCTATATAGCCATACAGGCTTCGCAGATGAATGACTATCCTGTGGTAGCGGCACTAACACTCATTCTGGCTGTGGCTGTGGCCTTGATGAATATGATTGCTGACATCCTGTACACCGTTATTGATCCTCGCATCCGGTTGTAGGAGAAGCTGCATGGAGGAGAGCAAGGTAGGCCTAAATCAAACCCTCTATTGGCCCCTGCGAGCTAAAGAGGGGGTGGAACTGGTAGAGGTAGAGCCGATTTCACCCTGGAGGCGTGCCTGGCGTCACCTGCGCCGGGATCACGTAGCTATAGGTAGCCTGGTCCTGATCGTTGTCTTCTGCCTGGCAGCTATCTTTGCACCCTGGGTCTCCCGCCACAGTCCTTACTTCCAGGACTACACCCAATTAGATGCCTGGCCGAGCGCCACCCACTGGTTGGGCACTGATGACCTGGGACGCGACATTCTGGCTCGTCTGCTCTATGGGCTACGCGTATCTTTCGCTATTGCCATCTTCACTGAATTGATTACAGCTATCCTGGGAATAGGCATTGGCGTAGTAGCTGGCTACCTTGGCAGATGGATAGATAGCCTTGCCTCCCGTATCACTGACCTTGTATTCGCCTTTCCTGGACTACTGCTGGTTATCTTTGTGATGTCCCTCTTCGGGGGACAATTCGACACCTTTATGGGTGGCCTGGGGCGACTATTTATGGTGTTCTTGATTTTCAGTTTAGTGGGCTGGCCAGCGATGACGCGTGTCATCCGTGCTCAAGTATTAGCCTTTAAGGAACAGCAGTTTGTAGAGGCAGCCATGGCCTGCGGGACATCTGAGCTAAATATCATCCGCCGCCATATCTTGCCTGGACTTTGGGGGCTGTCTTTGGTCTGGGTTTCCATCGACATCCGCCGGGTGATTCTCAATGAGGCTATTCTCAGTCTGCTGGGACTGGGTGTTCAGCCTCCAATGTCCAGCCTGGGTATCATGATTGCGGCCGGCGCGAACCGTTTAGAGACCAACTGGGGCGAAGTATTCTGGCCTAGCTTGGCCCTATGTATCCTGGTAGTAGCCTTTTCCTATGTAGGCGATGGACTACGTGATGCCTTCGATGTGCGGATGAGGGATTAGAATCAAGAGAGCGACGATATTTTATGACAAGAACCGGAAACACCGACCACACCCCAATCCTTGAGGTAGAGGGACTCAAAGTCTACTTCCCCATCAAAGGGGGGCTGTTGGCTCGCCAGATTGGCCTAGTCCGGGCTGTTGATGGCGTCTCCTTTACGGTTACAAAGGGAGAGACCCTCGGGTTGGTTGGGGAGAGTGGTTGTGGAAAAACAACGCTGGGACGGGCTATTTTAAGGTTAGTGCCGCTGACGGCTGGCGCGGTGAGGCTGGAGGGTGAGGACCTGGCCCGAATGGACCGTGCCAACCTGCGGCAAAATCGACACAAGATGCAGATGATCTTTCAGGATCCGGCTGGCTGTCTCGACCCGCGTATGACGGTAGGGGAAATCATCGGCGAGCCCCTCGAGAACTTCGCCATAGGCACGCCACGGGAGCGCAGTCGGCGTATCCAAGAGCTACTGAACATGGTAGGGCTGCATCCGGGCCATCGGAATTATTACCCCCATCAAATGAGTGGAGGGATGCGGCAAAGGGTGGGCATAGCCCGGGCCCTGGCTCCCAACCCGGTCATCATCGTGGCCGACGAGCCGGTTTCGGCCCTTGACGTCTCTATCCAGTCCCAGATCCTCAACCTCCTGAAATCACTCCAGGAACAGCTCAATCTGACTTACCTATTTATTGCCCACAACCTGAGTGTGGTCAAACATGTCAGTGACCGAGTAGCAGTGATGTACCTGGGCCGTATCGTAGAGATCAGTGATAGTGAGGTCTTATATAACAACCCCATGCATCCCTATACACAGTCCCTCTTTTCGGCCATACCCATCCCTGACCCAGAGATAGAACGGCGTCGGAAGCGCATTTTGCTTGAGGGCGAAGTGCCCAGCCCGTTGAATCCACCCCCAGGTTGTCGTTTCCATCCTCGTTGTTATCGCGTTCAGAATATCTGTCGTGAACAGTTGCCCGAGCTTGTTGAACTAGAGAAGGAGCATTATGTGGCCTGCCATTATCCCTGAGCCTAGTCCAAGGCCAGGCACTGCTTGCGATTCTCCTCGCCCCTTGGGATTTTTATGTTAATATTAGGAGAGAGGAATGAGCCACTTCTCTCTAGGGACGGTTTTTCAGGTCGTAGGGTCTTAGAGGGGATATGAGGCAAGGTGGTAATGCTCTGGCTGAATCAGAGAAAGGTTTCGGTAAGGAGGAACGCCATGATTGAGACTGCACGCATCATTCGTGCCCCCCGCGGCACAACCATCTCCTGCCGCGGCTGGCAACAGGAAGCTGCTTTGCGCATGTTGATGAATAACCTGGACCCAGAGGTGGCCGAGCGACCGGCTGAGCTGATCGTCTACGGGGGTCGAGGTAAAGCGGCCCGCAACTGGAAATGTTTTGACGCTATAGTAGCTGCTCTACGGGAGCTGGAGAACTATGAGACCCTGCTGGTTCAATCAGGTAAGCCGGTCGGCGTCTTCCGCACCCATGCAGATGCGCCCCGAGTCTTGATTGCCAACGCCAATTTGGTGCCGGCTTGGGCAACACAGGAGATATTCGACGAACTGGATCGTCTAGGGCTTACGATGTACGGCCAAATGACGGCCGGTAGCTGGATCTACATCGGTACTCAGGGCATTCTCCAGGGGACGTATGAGACCCTAAGCGCCGTTGGACAGAGACACTTTGGGGGTAGCCTGAAGGGCAAACTGGTGCTGACGGCTGGTCTGGGAGGAATGGGGGGAGCCCAGCCCATGGCCATAACTATGAACGAGGGAGTAGGCCTCATCGTGGAGGTCGATGAGCGCCGTATCCGTCGTCGCCTGGGGATGAAGTACCTTGATACCTGGACGACCAGTCTGGACGAGGCTCTGGAGAAGGGTCTGGCGGCCAAGGAGCGCGGTGAGGCCCTTTCCATCGGGATGCTAGGCAACGCCGCTGAAGTCTACCCGGAGCTGGTACGACGGGACATCATACCCGATGTCGTTACCGATCAGACGCCAGCGCACGATCCATTAAGCTACGTCCCAGCTGGACTGAGCGTGGCTGAGTCGGAGAAGATGTGGAAGAGCGATCCTGCCCGCCACAGTCAATTGGCCATCGCCTCTATGGGCGTCCACGTTCAGGCGATGCTGGAGATGAAGGCTAAGGGTTCCATCGTTTTTGACTACGGCAATAACCTAAGGCAGCGGGGCTATCAGGCTGGTGTCAAGGAGGCCTTCTCCTATCCTGGCTTTGTGCCGGCTTACATACGGCCACTCTTCTGCGAGGGCAAAGGACCCTTCCGTTGGGTAGCTCTCTCCGGTGATCCCAAGGACATCTACAAGACCGATGAGATGGTGATGCGTGAATTCGCCTATGATGAGCATCTGGTGCGCTGGATTAAGTTGGCCCAACAGAAGGTGCCCTTCCAGGGTTTGCCCGCTCGTATTTGCTGGTTGGGCTACGGGGAACGGGCCCGCTTCGGTCTGGCCATAAACGAGCTGGTAAGTCGGGGCGAGATTTCAGCACCAATCGTCATCGGACGAGATCACCTTGACTGCGGCTCAGTAGCCTCACCTAATCGTGAGACGGAGGGCATGAAGGATGGCAGCGACGCCATCGCCGACTGGCCACTCCTCAATGCCCTGATCAACGCCGTTGGTGGTGCTACCTGGGTGTCCATTCACCACGGAGGAGGGGTAGGCATAGGCTATTCCATTCACGCCGGACAGGTCATTGTCGCTGATGGCACCCCCGAGGCCGCCCGTCGCCTGGAGCGAGTGCTCACCACTGACCCGGGGATCGGCATTATGCGCCACGTCGACGCCGGTTATGAAGAGGCTGCGGCCATGGCCAAGCGACATGGACTCAAGATCCCGATGTTGAAGTAGGTTATTTGCTCAATAGTTCATTTTGTGTCAAGCACTAGCGCTCTTGCCAACGTCGTACGCTACCAGCGAGGACAAGACTGGACACATCTCGCCGCTCGCTGCTCGAGCGGCTATTTCGTTAAGGAGGATGTGATTTTGGAGTCAGTCGTTGCATTGAAGAAACAGTTGTTGGCTGAGGTCGATAGACTGGCCCCACGTCTGATCGCCCTCAGCCATGAGATCCATGCTCATCCAGAACTGAAGTTTGAGGAGGTCAGGGCAGCCAATTTGCTCTCCACCGAACTGGAAACGGCGGGCTTCATCGTCAGGCGAGGGGTGGCTGGTCTCGCAACAGCCTTCATCGGAACAGCTCAGGGAAGTGCTCCTGGGCCAAACGTCGCTTTGCTGGGCGAATATGATGCCCTACCGGAGATTGGACATGGTTGTGGACATAACCTGATCGGGGTGATCTCCTTAGGGGCGGCCCTTGCCCTCAAAAAGGTTTTGCCCTCCCTCGCTGGGCGGGTGACCTATTTGGGCACACCAGCCGAGGAGGGTGGCGCTGGCAAGGCTCTAATGGTGAAGGCCGACCTTTTCGCTGACGTCGCGGCAGCGATGCTTGTCCATCCGGCCGGTATCACAGCGGTCGAGTCCAGTTCGCTGGCTTCGATCCGGGTTGAATTCACTTTCAAAGGAAAGCCGGCGCATGCGGCTGCCTCGCCGGAAGAGGGCATCAGCGCGCTAGATGCCCTGTTACAGACCTTTAACAACATCAATGCCCTGCGACAGTTCCTGCGTGATGATGTACGGATCCACGGCATCATCACTAAGGGCGGTGTGGCCCCCCATATCGTGCCTGACCATACCGAGGCAGAGTTCAGGGTGCGGGCGGCTGATACGAACTATATGCTGGAAACCCTGGAGAAGGTGAAGCGATGTGCCGAAGCGGGTGCCTTGGCCACCGGGGCAACCGTGTCGATCCGCACCTCTGAACATCCTATTATGGAGATGCGGTCCAATCGAGCCCTGGCCAAGGCTTTTACGGCCAGCTATGCTGCCCTGGGCATCGCCACCGACGAATCCGGCCGTAAGAAGATGGGCTCAACCGATATGGGCAACGTCAGCCACGTCGTTCCAGCCATCCACCCCCGCGTAGCCATTGGGTCGCCGGGTTTAGTATCCCATACCCCGGAGTTCGCTGCTGCGGCCGATAGCGAAACGGGGCACCAGGCGATGCTCCTGGCTGCCAAGGCCATGGCCCTGACAACTCTGGATCTATTGACGAAACCGGGGCTATTAGCTGAGATACGAGAGGAATTCGAGAAGCACTAAGCGATGGCCACCGTAAAGAGGGTAGATCTCAAGACTGATATCCTGATCTTAGGAGGGGGCAGCGCTGGTTGCCTGGCGGCGATCGTGGCCAAATCACGCCAACCTGGCCTGGATGTGGTAGTCCTGGAGAAGGGCGATATTACGCGGAGTGGCTCCATCGCCCTGGGTATGGATGCGCTTAACATCGTCTGCTTACCTGGTCTCACGACGCCCGAGCTCTACGTGGAGGCTAACCGCACAGCCGTAGAAGGCATCCTGGACTATAAACCCAGCTATGTTTTGGCCGAGAGAAGCTACGGAATGTTGCAGAAGCTAGAAAGCTGGGGGGTGAAATTTCCCAGAGATGGGGAAGGCCGATACCGAGCATTTCAGATTCACCCCAAGGGACGCTTCTGTGTCGAGATGGATGCGCCGGACTTGAAGGTCATCCTGGCCAATAAGCTACGCCAGCTCGGTGTCCGTGTCCTCAATCGAACGATGGCTGTCTCTCTGCTTACCAGGGGTGAGCGGGTGGTCGGGGCCACCGCTTTGAATGTACGGACGGGTGAGTTCATCGTCTGTTCAGCCCAGGCCACGATCCTGGCCACTGGAGGCGCGGCACGGTTTGGTCTGCCCGGTTCAGGCTACCTCTACGGAACAGCCGACTATCCCGGCAACGCCGGCGATGGCTATGCCCTGGCCTTTCGCGCCGGGGCCGAATTAACGGGATTCGAATATACAATGACCACACCTTTGATCAAAGACATCCACTGTCCGTTATTGAATGTCGTCCTCACGCGAGGAGGTGAGGTGGTCAACGCCCGGGGCGAAAGGGTGGAACGCGGCCGCATCTCTGCTGCCGCCATTCTGGCCGAGTTCATGGCCGGGCGGGGTCCCGTCTTCCTGAAAATGTCCCATCTCAGTGAGACTGAAATTGCTGAGATCGAACGGATCCTCTTCTTCACCGAGAGGCCGCTTCAGAAGAGGTTTTTCCAGGGAAGGGGCATCAATTTTCGCAGGGAGCTCGTCGAGCTCGCCCCTACTGAGTTCTACCTCTGTGGTGGACATGGACTCAGCGGTCTGGTGGTCAACGATAGAGCCGAGACCTCGCTGGAGGGGCTTTTCGCCGCTGGAGACGTGGCCTCTGTCCCCCGACAACACCTCACCGGCGCCTTCGTCTTCGGAGAGATAGCAGCCGAAAATGCGATCGCTCTCTCCAGGGAAGTTTATCCAGCGGACGAGGGGCAAGTCTTGCAGAGCCAACATCAGGTTGTCGCCCCGTGGCAGGGGGGAAACGATAGGCAGGTTACCTTGGAGCAGTTCGAGTACAAGGTTCGCCGCACCATCAACGATTACCTCACTCCACCTAAGAACAAGTACAAGCTTGTCCAGGGGATATGGTGGATGGAAAGGTTCCGGGAGGAGCTGGAACAGAGGGCGATCGTGCGGGATTATCATGAGCTAGGCAAGTTCCTGGAGATCGGATTCATCATCGATTGCGCTCAGCTCTCTGCCACTGCCTCTCTAGCTAGAGAGGAGAGTCGTTGGGGTCTCTACCACCACCGCGCTGATTTCCCCGAGACCGACGATGCCAATTGGCGCAAGCATGTAGTCCTCCAAAGAGGTGACCATGATGCGGGAATTCAGGTCTCCTTCAAATCAGTCGAGGAGGAAACACTATGAGTCTGGAGGTGGCCATAGAGCGCTGTACGTCCTGCGGGCTGTGTGTCGAACGCTGTCCCTTAGATTGTCTTCGATTGGACGAGAGGGAACTCCCTGTTCTAAAATACGCGGAGTGCTGGTATTGCGGCGCTTGTGAGGTGGAGTGTCCGGAGAAGGCTCTAACGGTGCAATTGCCCTTTCTGATCCGTTAGAAGAGTTGCTTGCTGTATAGAGGGAGACGATGTTTCAGTACCTGATACGAAGAGTGCTGCACTCACTGCTGGTGGTTCTCGGCGTTTCAATGATCGTCTTCACCCTGCTCTATCTTACGGGTGACCCAGCTCCCCTGATGCTGCCCATGGAGGCCACGGTGCAGGATATTGCCGAGTTTCGTCACCGCATGGGCTTCGACCGACCACTCTATGAGCAATACTTTCTCTTCCTCAGCCGGGTGGTCCACGGAGATTTTGGAAACTCGTTAAGGCATGGACAGCCGGCGCTTCAACTGGTTCTAGACCGCTTACCGGCCACGCTGGAACTCACCCTGGCGGCTTTATTCATATCCCTACTCATCGCTATCCCGGCTGGCATCATCTCCGCCCTTAAGAAGGATAGTGTTTACGATGCTGGTGCTATGCTGATGGCCCTAACCGGACAGTGCATGCCTTCCTTCTGGTTAGGGATTCTGCTCATCCTGATCTTTGCGGTTGGGCTGCGGCTCCTACCTGCCTCTGGCCGTGGGGGGATCGACCATCTGATCCTCCCGGCCATAACCTTGGGCATGGCTACAGCTGCGGTAAAAACACGTCTCCTTCGCTCCAGCCTTCTGGAGGTGTTGAGTAAGGACTATGTACGCACCGCTCGGGCTAAGGGGCTGGCCGAAAAAGTCGTTCTGCTCCGCCATGCCCTAAAGAATGCGGCCATCCCGGTGGTTACAGTCATCGGTTTGCAGATGGGAACTCTGATGGGAGGGGCTATCATCACCGAGACCGTGTTCGCCTATCCTGGTATGGGATTACTGGCTATCCAGGCCATCCGCAACCGCGATATCCCAGTGGTACAGGCCTTCGTGATGGTGATCGCCGTGGTGATCATACTAATGAACTTATTAGTGGATCTGTTCTACACCTACCTGGATCCACGGGTCAAATATACCTAGGAGTTGACCTTGGCTACCAAGGCGAATTTAGTCCAAGAATATCCATTGGGTGTTGCTTTGGCTGCTGCCCAGCGGAGAACGCTCCCCAGCGTCCTTTTACTGCGCCTGCAACGGAGTAAGACGGCCCTCCTTGGCCTGACGATAGTCCTGGTCGTCATCGCCAGCGCCCTGCTGGCCGGTTATCTGGCTCCTCATGATCCGACAGCCCAAAACCTTTCGAAACGTTTGCTGCCCCCCTTCTGGATGTCAGGGAATATGGAATATCTCTTGGGGACAGATCCGCTTGGCCGGGATATCTTAAGCCGTATCATTTATGGCTCACGTATCTCCTTGTTGGTTGGGCTGTGTTCGGTAGCCATTTCAGGTACCATCGGCGTCTTCCTGGGATTACTGTCCGGCTATTATGGAGGAAGGGCTGACAGCTTCATCATGCGGCTGGCTGATATTCAGCTGGGCGTTCCCTTTCTGGTGCTGGCCATAGCCGTGGTGGCTATGTTGCAGCCAGGTTTGAGAAATATCATCATCGTTTTAGGACTTACAGGGTGGGTGCTCTATGGGCGTATCGTTCGTGGCGAGGTCTTATCAGTTAAAGAGAGGGAATTCGTTGAGGCGGCGCGAGCTATAGGAGCGCAAAATCACCGCATCATCCGGCTTCATATCCTACCTAATGTCAGCACCTCGATCATCGTGGTGGGCACTTTACAGGTAGCCCATATGATCATCGCTGAGGCGTCGCTCAGCTTCCTGGGTTTAGGGGTACAGCCACCTACGCCCACGTGGGGGGGCATGGTTGCCGACGGGCGTGACTACCTCGCTCTCGCCTGGTGGGTTTCCACTGTCCCCGGAGTGGCCATCTTTCTCACCGTATTAGGCATCAATTTGCTTGGTGATTGGCTGCGCGATAGCCTTGATCCTACCCTGAAGCTATGAGGAGCTGGCTTGAGTCATTATTCGGGCCGATCTAACTAAGGGGTACAGCCGACCTTGTGTGATGGCTGGAAAGGAGTGTGAAAATACTGCGATCATCTTGCCCCCCCACGCTGCGGGGAAGAGATTAAATAGGCGGGGACGGAAGGCCCTGCGTTCCTAGAGTAGAAAAAGGAGGGCACAATGGGACGAAGAAAATTGTTGACGTTAGCTATCGGATTCCTGGTCGTAGTTGGCCTAGTTTCATCATCCTGTGGCCTGGCACCAGCCGCCAAGGATCAAATAACCGTAGCCCAAGGCGTCGATGCTACCACGATGGACCCGATGATGCACACTATAGCCACCACCAATAATGTGCTCAGACACATTTATGAGCCCTTAATTGATCGAGATCAGGAACTGAAGATGCAGCCCTGTTTAGCTGAATCCTGGAGGGCAGTGAACGATAAGACCTGGGAGTTCAAATTGCGCAAGGGGGTCAAATTCACCAATGGCGAAGAGTTCAACGCCGAGACCGTCAAGTTTACCGTCGAACGGGTGTTGGATCCAGCCACCAAAGCCCGCATCCGACCGAATTATACCCCCATCAAAGAGGTTAAGATCATCGACCCTTATACCATCCAACTCATCACGGACAAGCCCTTCCCGATCCTGCCGGCCTTCATGACTCAGCTACTGATGATGCCCCCTAAGTATGTTAAGGAGAAGGGCAATGAGGTTGTGGCCAGTCAGCCGGTGGGCACGGGCCCGTATGTCCTAAAGCAATGGCTTAAGGATGACAAAATCATCCTGGAAGCCAATAAGGATTATTGGGGGAAACCACCCAAGATTAAGACGGTGATCTTCCGTCCGATTCCAGAGAATGCGGCCCGCATCGCCGAGCTGAAGACTGGTGGGGTAGATGTTATCACCAACGTGCCCCCGATGGAGGCTAAGAGCCTGGAAGGCGATCCGAACATCCAGGTTTTGTCTGCGCCAAGCGTGCGGGTGATCTACATCGCCATCCGCTGTGATCAGGGTGGCCCCCTGGCCAACCCGAAGGTGCGCCAGGCCCTCAACTCTGCGGTGGATGTAGACACCATCATTAAGGACCTGCTCTTGGGCCAGGGCTATCGGATCGCTTCCCCATTAACACCACTCTTCTTCGGTTACAATCCAGAAGTGAAGCCCTATCCCTACGATCCGGAGCGGGCCAAGAAGCTGCTGGCCGAAGCCGGTTATCCCAATGGTTTTGAGGTCAACTTCGACACTTCGGTGGGACGTTATCTCATGGACAAAGAGGTGGCCGAGGCCGTGGCTGGCTATCTGGCAAAGGTGGGAGTGAAGGCTAATCTTAAGGTCCTGGAATGGGGCGTCTATACAGAGATGAGGGTCTCACGTAAAGTTGACCCCCTTTACTTCCTCGGTTGGGGCAACACCACCTTCGATGCTGATGGACAGATTCGCCAGGTAATGCATAGCAAGGGAGCCAGCTCCTTCTACAGCAATGCGGCGCTGGACAAGCTCCTGGATGAGGCCCGTTTCACCATCGATGAGAAGAAACGTTTAGAGGACTACCACAAGGCTTCCAAGTTGATCCATGAGGAAGCACCCTGGATCTTCTTATACCAGCAGGTCGATATTTATGCCGCGCGCAAGAATGTGGATTGGAAGCCACGCTCTGACGAGCTGGTCTCCATGTATGGTGTCTCCTTTAAGTGAGCTGGTTCAGGCTACCCAGCGGGCATGCGGGCAAAGCCCGCATGCCCCTTAGATCCCCCAGGGATCCAGGAGATTGACCGTGGATAAGAGCGAAAGGCAGCCTGTGGAGATTGTGATCTATAATGCTGCTGAGTTGGTGACTGTCAGCCACAGGGGACCAGGCCCCAAACGCGGTGCGCAAATGGACGAGCTGGGCATCATCCCCCAGGGCGCTCTGGCTATTCGACAAGGACGCATCACTGCGGTAGGCCCCAGCGAGGAGATCATGGGCCATCTCGAGACGTCGTCTGACACCCTAGTCATCAATGCCTCCCAAAAAGTGGTCTTGCCCGGCTTCGTTGATCCCCACACGCATCTGGTCTTCGCTGGCTCCCGAGAGGACGAGTTCGCGCGGCGCATAGCTGGGGAGGATTATCAGCAGATTCTGGCCGCCGGGGGAGGCATCCTCAATACGATGCGGGCTACCAGAACAGCCGAACCTCAGGAGCTAGCCAGGCTGGCCTGGCACAGGCTGAACACTATGCTTCTCCACGGCACCACTACAGCTGAAGCCAAGAGTGGCTACGGACTGAATACGGCGGATGAGATTAAATCGTTGGAGGTGATTCGCCAGCTTGCGCAACATCATCCTATCACCCTGGTACCCACCTTCCTGGGAGCGCACGCCGTTCCTCCCGAATTTCATGGCGCGCCTGATGCCTACATTGATCACCTTATCATGGAGACGCTGCCGGCTGTGGTTGCTGGGGGACTGGCCGTTTACTGCGATGTCTTCTGCGAACAGGGGGTATTCAACGTCGACCAATCCCGTCGCCTCCTGGCGGCTGCCAAAGCGTCCGGGCTAGGAGTGAGAATCCACGCTGATGAATTTGCCTCGATTGGCGCCACCCCTTTGGCTGTGGAGATGGGAGCGGCCTCCGCTGACCATCTGACTGCCCTGACAGAAGAGGATGCCCGGCTGCTGGCCACCAGTGATGTCGTGGCTACCCTGTTGCCCGGCACCTCCTTCACCCTGCGGCACGCCTATGCGCCGGCCAGAAGGCTCATCGCCGAAGGGGTGGCGGTCGCTCTGGCTACCGATCTAAACCCAGGCACCTATATGAGCGAGTCGATGTCGCTGGTTATAGCCCTTGCCTGTGTAGGCATGCAGCTTACTCCAGCTCAGGCGATCGTGGCCAGCACCCTCAACGCTGCCTGTGCTCTTGAGCAGGGCGACAAGATAGGTGGCCTACAGCCGGGCAAGATGGCTGATATCATCATTCTAAATATCCCTAACCATAAGCATTTGCCCTATCATCTGGGAATAAACCAGGTCGATACAGTCATAAAGGCGGGGCGTGTAGTAGTGCAAAACAGTCGGCTGGCGCCTGACTTAGAGAGACCACCCCAGTTATTTGTCTAGAAGTCATTTGGCAAAGGAGACTCCAAATGGGTAGAGCCCCTGGGGTCGGCTACCTTGAGGTATCGTTTGGGAGTCAAGAGGGCTGAAACATGCGCAGGCTTATCGAATGTGTGCCAAACATCAGCGAGGGACGTCGTCCAGAGGTGGTGGAGCAGGTGGTCTCAGCCATCCGAGATGTGCCGGGCATCTATATGTTGGATGTGGAGACGGATGCAGACCACAACCGCGCTGTGCTGACCTTTTGTGGCGAGCCTGAACCAGTCCTGGAGGCCGCTTTTCAAACGGTTAAGATGGCAGCGCAATTGATCGATCTTCACCAACACCGCGGACAGCACCCACGCATAGGTGCAGCGGATGTAGTGCCACTGGTGCCTCTCAGCGGCGTCACCATGGAAGAATGTGTCCCCCTGGCCAGACAGTTGGGACGCCGTATCGGCGCAGAGCTGCAAATTCCGGTCTACCTCTATAGCGAGGCAGCGACGCGACCGGAGCGCCGCAACCTGGCCGACATCAGACGGGGAGAGTTTGAATCTCTGGAGGCGGAGATCGCCACCAATCCGGCGCGACAGCCCGACTTCGGCCCATCCAGGGTTACCGGAGCGGGGGCGACGGCCGTCGGGGTCCGCCTGCCCCTGATCGCCTTCAATGTGAACCTGGCCACAGACGATGTCAGCATAGCCAAGGCCATCGCTCGAACGGTTCGGGAGTCTAGCGGGGGGTTGCCCTACGTTAAAGCCATCGGTTTGCCCATAGCCGACCGGAACATCGTGCAGGTATCGCTGAACATGACCAACTATCGAGAGACACCGCTATTTCAGGCTTTCGAAGCCATCAAGGTGGCGGCAGCCAAATACGGGGTGACTATACTGGAGAGTGAAATTGTCGGCCTGGTTCCGGGCGAGGCTCTGGTTCAGGTAGCGAAACATTATCTTCAGCTAGAACGGTTCGATCCGAGGCAGGTCCTCGAGAATCGTCTCCAGGAAGCGCTGGGCGATAACTGAAGCGGTGTCGCTAGTAGGCCGCTACTGTCCCGCTGATTGTATCGACTGATTCGCGGTAAATGTGCCCTACCACTGGCCTTCAGAAACTATCAACAATGGGTATTCCAAGGGGCTGCGCCCTTATGTTATAATGGCGCCGCACTTATGGACTGCCCGAATGCTTCCCAGACATACCAGTTCCACGGCGATAGGGCTAACCCTTATCTCAGGCCCGCTATGTTAGGCCACCACTCTGCATTTTCAAGGAGGAAAAATAGCCTTGCTACATTACCAAGGATTACTTGACCAGTTCCTGGATCAGTTAGCCTCAAAAGAGCCAGTTCCCGGTGGAGGGAGTGTTGCTGCCCTCAGCGGCGCCCTAGGGGCTGCCCTGCTCAGTATGGTCTGTAACCTCACCCTCGGCAAGGAGAAGTACAAAGAAGTCGAGTCTGACATAAATGCCATCCTCTCTCGATCCGAGACTCTAAGGGACGAACTACTGAAGTTGTTAGAAGCCGATACTCAAGCCTATAGCAAGGTAGCGGCTGCATATCGTCTCCCGAAGGCGACGGCGGATGAGCAAGTAACTCGATCAGCGGCCATTCAACGGGCTCTTAGAGAGGCTACTGACCCACCACTACAAATCGCCCGACGGTGCGCTGAGATCGTG
Source organism: Chloroflexota bacterium (assembly GCA_023475225.1). Lineage (NCBI taxonomy): Bacteria > Bacillati > Chloroflexota > Chloroflexota bacterium. The sequence continues at coordinate 28,046 of JAMCVK010000027.1, read as the reverse complement.
GACCTCTGCCTCCCGGCGGTCGAGAAGGGAAATGTCGCCGCTATCAGCGACGTAGGTGTCGGTGTGCTTATGGCTGAGGCAGGTCTCAGAGGCGCTGCCTTGAATGTGGAAATCAATCTTAGAGCTATCAAGGATGAATCCTTCGTTCATCATACTCGAAATACTCTGAAGGGATACCTTGAAAATAGGGGCGCGCGCAAGGAGGAGGTGCTGAAACGAGTGGAAGCGAGACTCTAGATGAGCGCTATTCTTAAGTGAGGACATGGTTAGATGGAAGCTAAGATTTTGGATGGCAAAGCATTGGCGGCTATAATTAAGGCTGAAGTTGAGACGGAGGTGACACAGTTCAAGGCGAAGCACGGCTTTGTCCCTGGCATAGCTGTCATCCAGGTCGGCGGTGATCCGGCCTCGGAGCGATACGTGAAGCAGATCGCTCGCTCTTTCGAGGGCGTGGGCATGGGGGTCCGACTCTGCACTCTGGCCGAGATGGTGAGCGAAGCGGAGTCCTTAGGGGTAATCAGACAGCTGAATGCTGAAGCTGAGGTCAGTGGTATCATCATTCAGCTGCCATTGCCCAAGCATCTTTATCAGGAAACATTGGTAGCCGCTCTTTCACCGTTAAAGGATGTGGACGGTGTCCATCCCCTCAATGCTGGCTTGTTGCTGATGGGCAGCGGGGACTACTTCATACCGGCTACGCCGGCCGGCGGGATGGAGCTGCTCAGGCGCAATGGTATAGAAATAACTGGGAGGCACGCTGTTGTCGTGGGACGAAGCAATATCGTTGGCAAGCCAATGGCCCTTCTCCTCCTCCATCAACACGCTACGGTCACTATCTGCCATTCCCGTACGCCGAATCTGGGTGAGGTCACCCGTACAGCCGATATCCTGGTGGCCGCCGTGGGTAAGGAGCAGCTCATCAAACAGGATATGGTGAAGCCAGGTGCGGTGGTCATAGACTTCGGCGTCAACGTCATTGAGGGGAAGTTGGTGGGAGATGTGGACTTTGATTCAGTCAAGGAAGTGGCTGGAGCTATCACTCCAGTACCCGGGGGTACTGGGCCGATGACGAACGCCGCGTTGTTGCGCAATACCTTGCAAGCAGCCCGGCGACAAGCTGGCATGGAGAAATAAACAACACCGAAATCTCTAATAAAGAATGAAAGGAGCACATAAAAGTGATTCTAGAGGAGTACAAGGTTCCAAGTGATTTGGAGATCGCCCAAGCGGCTGAGATGAAACCCATCATCGAGATAGCCAGGGGAATGGGGCTGACAGAAGACGAGATAGAGCTCTATGGTAAATATAAGGCTAAGGTTTCCCTAGACGTTCTGAAACGGTTAGAAGATAAGCCCAATGGCAAATATATTGATGTGACGGCCATTACCCCCACACCCCTGGGTGAAGGTAAGACAGTGACTACTATCGGATTATCCATGGCCCTTAACCGCATTGGGAAAAATGTTATCACTACCATTCGCCAACCCTCGTTGGGGCCTGTATTTGGGATCAAGGGTGGAGCCGCTGGTGGAGGCTACTCTCAGGTACTGCCCATGGAGGACTTCAACCTTCATCTTACCGGCGATACCCATGCCGTGGCCTTGGCCCACAACCTCTTGGCCGCTTTCATTGATGCCCATATCCTGCATGGTAACAAGTTAGACATCGATCCCCTGAGCATCACCTGGCCGCGTGTGGTGGATGTCAGCGATCGAGCCCTACGTCGTATCATTACTGGGTTAGGTGGCCGGGATAATGGGATCCCCAGGGAGACCGGCTTTGATATAGCTGTAGCCTCCGAAGTAATGGCCATCCTGGCTCTTACCACGGATATCTTCGATTTGCGCCAGAGGCTGGGACGTATCGTCATCGGCATGACGCGCGATGGTAAGGCGGTGACCGCAGAAGACCTGAAGGCAGCCGGGGCGATGACTGTCCTTCTCAAGGATGCGATCAAACCGAACCTGCTGCAAACGATCGAGCACACCCCCTGCTTCGTGCACGCTGGGCCGTTCGCCAATATCGCCCATGGCAACAATTCCATTTTGGCCGATATGATCGCCCTCAAGTTGGGTGATTATGTGGTCACAGAGAGTGGCTTTGGCGCCGACTGTGGGGCGGAAAAATTCATGAACATCAAATGCCGCTACAGTGGACTCCGTCCAAATGTCGTAGTGATTGTAGCCTCCATTCGAGCCCTGAAAATGCACGGTGGGGTGGCCAAAGTCGTGGCTGGTAAGCCGTTAGATGAATCGCTAAAAGAGGAGAACATTCCGGCTCTGATTAAAGGCTGCGAGAACCTGGAGAAACAGATCGAGAATATGCGCCTCTTTGGTGTTCCGGTAGTGGTAGCCATCAATAGATTCACAACAGATACGGATGCGGAGATAGCGACAGTGCAGCGCATAGCTAAGGCGGCCGGAGCCGAGGATGCCATTCCTAGCGAGGTCTGGGCCAAGGGAGGTGCTGGGGGTATAGCGTTGGCTGGGGCAGTGGTCAAGGCGGCTGAGAGGCTGAGCAACTTCCGTTTCTTATATCCATTGGAGGCCTCAATCAAAGAGAAAATTGAGACCATTGCCACCAAGATTTACGGTGCGGACGGAGTTGACTATGCCCCGTTAGCCGAGCAGAAGATCGCCCTGTATACAAAGCTTGGTTATGACAAATTACCCATCTGTATGGCTAAGACGCATCTCTCGCTCTCCCATGACCCGAACATCAAGGGGCGACCGCGCGGCTTCCGGGTGCCTATCAGAGATATACGCGCCTCCGTTGGGGCAGGTTTCTTGTATCCATTGCTTGGTGAGATGCGGACGATGCCTGGGTTGCCCTCCATTCCAGCTGGCACCTTTGTAGATATCGACCCTGAGACTGGTAGGACTGTAGGTCTATTCTAGGTTCAAATTTTGGGGGAAGACGCCCTCATCCCCCTTACCCCCTTCTCCCGTCCCTCAGAGAAGGACGGGAGAAGGGGGTATAGAGGCTTGGGGACACCCCAAAACCCCAGCAGAGGGGCTTCGCCCCTCTGCACTCCCCCATCCCTTTGCAGGGGGGAGCAAAGCATGAAGACTATGATCATCATACCGACATACAATGAAGCTGAGAATCTATCGGCCATGGTGGAGGCCATCTTCACCCTTGATATCCCTGACCTACAAATCCTGATTGTTGATGATAGCTCTACGGACGGCACCGGCGAGATTGCTGAAAAACTGGTGGCCATCTATCCAAACAGGATACACGTGATCCATCGGCCAGCCAAGCTGGGTCTTGGCACCGCTTATATCGCTGGCTTTCGTTTCGCTTTAGAGCACGACGCTGATCGCATCATCGAGATGGACGCTGACTTCTCCCACTCTCCGGCGTACCTCCCTACATTCCTGGAGAAGATCCAACAGTACGATGTGGTCGTGGGTTCACGTTATGTCCCCGGGGGTAGGGTGGATGCGAATTGGAACACCTGGCGCCGTTTCCTCAGTTGGTGGGCTAATAGCCTCTATGCACGTCTCATCCTAGGACTCCAGGTGCGCGATTCCACGGCTGGCTTCAAGTGCTTCCGTCGCGCAGTGCTAGAGGGACTCGATTTAAGCAAGGTCCGCTCACAGGGTTATGCCTTTCAGATAGAGATGGCTTACGCTTGCCAGAAGAAGAGCTACCGTGTTCTGGAGATCCCTATAGTGTTCAACGATCGGGCTAAAGGCCAATCTAAGATGTCGCCCTGGATAAGCCTGGAAGCAGCCTGGCGTGTCTGGCAGATTAAGTGGCGATATTAAAAGGATAATTTCTTGTGAAGAAGCTGGCGCGCCCTGACCTGCTGGCCGTTCTTATTCTCCTCATCCTGCCCCTCATCTACCTTTGGGAAGTGCTTTTCACCGACAAGGTTCTCTTGCCGATCGATAACCTTTTTTACTTTCAGCCCTGGCTGAGCTTCGCCCCTCACTTTGGCGCATCCATCCCCCACAATAACCTTATCGGTGATCTCATCGTCCAGAACTATTCCTGGAAATTGTTTGCCAGTGAGATGGTGAGAAGTGGGCAGATTCCTCTCTGGAACCCTTATATCTTCGGGGGTGTGCCCTTCCTGGCTGCCGGTCAATATGGGGTTCTCTATCCCTTAGGAGTGCTATTCTATGTCCTGCCCGTGGCTAAAGCTTACGGCTGGTTCATAGCTCTGCATCTCTTCCTGGGTGCGGCATTTATGTACGCCTATATGCGCGTCATCGCGGTCAGGCCCATCGGAGCCCTGCTTTCGGCCATCACCTTCTCCTTCTCAACCTTCATCATCGTCAGCTTCGTCTGGCCCCAGGTCGTCAGTACAGCCATTTGGGCACCTCTGCTACTTCTGATGGTGGAAATGATCATCCGTGACAGTGAAACTAGGGGTATTACGGCGATAGTCTGGGTATTGCTGGGAGCCGTCGCCCTAGGGTTCCAATTTCTGGCTGGGCATATGGAGATCAGCTTCTACATCCTTTTCACCCTGTTGTTCTATGCTGTCTCCCGCCTCCTCAGCGATTGGTGGCAAAGACGCCGCTTGTTGGTGATGATGCGGGCTGCCCTTCTTTTAGCTACCATGGTGGCCCTCGGCTCTGCCCTAGCATCCATCCAGCTGATACCCTTCTATGAGGCGATAAAGCAGAACGTGCGTGCCGGATTGGTCACCTACCAGGATGTCATCGGCTGGGCTCTTCCTAAACAACAGCTACTCAGTTTTCTGATGCCAGACTTCTTCGGCAATCCAACCCATCATAGCTATTTTGACCTTATCCAGTGGAGAACACAGCTTGCGCCGAACAACTTTCTGGGTCAGCCAACCGAACCACCTCATACCATTTTCTGGGGCATTAAGAATTATGTTGAAGCTGGTAGCTATGTAGGTATCCTTCCCCTGGCCCTGGCCGCTGTCGCCTTACTCAGCCGACGCCGTAAATATACCGTCATTTTTTCTCTCTACGCTGCCCTGGCCCTTCTCCTGGCCTTTGGCTCACCTCTCTACAGCATCTTCTTCTACGGGATACCAGGCTTTAGCCAATTACACTCCCCTTTTCGCTGGATCTTCCCCTATACCATTAGCCTTTCTATTCTTGCTGGGCTCGGGGCAGACTATCTAGCCCAAAGGATGGGATCGCCACGAGGGAGGCTGCTGACCTGGTTAAGCAGGGGGCTTCTTTTTGCAGGATCGGCTTTGTTACTCGCCCTGGGGGCCAGTCTTCTTATGGAAGGGCAAAGCCTTCGTTTGGCCACGTGGGCCATCCAGCACTCGGAGAGGTTACAGGGGGCCTTCGCCGATGGCCAGATGCTCTACTCTTATCAATTTCGTAACATCTTTATCTTCACTCTTCTGCTTGGGGCCTCCGGGATCACCTTTTACGCCGCCAGGAATAGATGGCGTTTATTACTCCCCCTTTGGCAACCGTTGGCTATCCTTGTCCTGGTTCTTGACCTCTTCTCCTTTGGTATGGGCTTCAATTCTAAGACCGATCCCAGATTGCTTGCTTTCGTACCACCAGCTATCGAGTTTCTAAAAAGTGATCGAGAGCTGTACCGCCTGGTCAGCTTTGGCTACGATGATGTCCTCAAACCGAACACGGCGATGTCTTATTCACTGCAGGATAGTCGTGGTTACGATACGATTATCCCCAAGCAATACGTTGACTATTGGAGCCTGATGGAAGAGCCACACGGGCTTCTCTATAGTATGGTGCACAAGCTGGTTCAGCCCTCCTCTTTAGAATCACCGCTCTTGGATCTGCTGAACGTCAAGTACGTCTTGACTACACAGAACATCAGGTTACCCCACTATTCTCTCGTCTATCGCGGTGAGGTGAACATCTACCGCAACGAGGATTATCTTCCGCGGGCCTTTTTCGTGCCGGCGGCTAGGATCGTTGCCAGCCCGGCGGAGGCGTTGGCCGAAATAAGGAAGGCGAAGTTCGACCCCCGCATCTACGCTGTGCTTGAGGCCGGTCCTGGGGAGGAGCCATCCGTCCTGACCAAGAGCATTGCCGCTATAGGGAATCATCCGTCCCAGCCCGAAACCTCCGCGGTGAGAGGAACCCTCACGGCCAATGCGCAGGTGGTCTCTTACGAACCGAACAAGGTAGTGGTGATAGTCACGGCCCCAGTGGCAGGGCTCCTGATCTTGACGGATAGTTACTTTCCTGGTTGGCAAGTGACGGTTGATGGGTTGGAGAGTCGTATTTATAAGGCCGACTACAATTTCCGAGCGGTCGCTCTCGAACCGGGACAGCATACTGTGGTATTCAGATACAGTCCATTGTCCTTCAAAGTGGGGCTGCTGGGAAGTTTCTTGGCTTTTCTGACGCTGCTGCTGGGTGCGGGTTACCTGGCCTGGCGTTGGCTCTACCAGGAACAACAAGGGATGAGCACGGTACAAAGGATAGCCAAGAACAGTCTTACGCCGATGTCCACTTCTCTGTTGAACAAGGTCATCGACCTTGCCTTCGCCATGTTTATGTTGCGCATCCTCAATCCAACAGCCGTTGGTAAGTATTACTTTGCCATCATCCTCATTGGCTATTTCGAGATCCTTACCAATTTTGGCCTCAACACCCTCCTGACCCGCGAGGTGGCTAAAGACCCGGCCAGTGGCAATCGTTACTTAAACAGTACGACCATCGTCCGCCTACTGCTCTGCCTCGTCTCAGCTCCGCTCATCTTTGGGTTGGTGCTCCTCTGGCGCATCGCTTTTGGTCTGGACCTGGAGACGATCATCGTTATTGGGCTCCTGTCCCTTTCTCTTGTGCCCAGCAACATGGCCACTGGACTGAGCTCGCTCTTCTATGCCTATGAGAAACTGGAATATCCGGCGGCTGTAAGCGTCGTTACTAATCTGCTGAAGGTTGCCTTGGGCGTGGCTGCACTGCTAGCGGGTTGGGGCATCATCGGATTGGCCGCGGTATCGGTGCTAATTAATGTCATTACGGCCCTGGTTTTCGTCTATCTAGTGCAGAGCATATTCTTTAAGCCACGTTTGGGGTTCGACGGTGTCCTGACACGCACCGCTTTAGGCGAGTCATATCCCTTGATGCTGAACCATCTCTTGGCGACGGTGTTCTTCAGGATAGATATCATGTTCCTTCAGCCCATGCGGGGCGATGCCGAGGTGGGCTATTACAGCACAGCTTATCGGTTCCTCAATGCTCTCAATATCATCCCTTCGTCTTTCACCTTCGCCATCTTTCCAATTATTTCACGTTATGCTGAATCAGCCAAAGAGGCTTTATTGCGGGCCTACGTTCTGTCGCTCAAGGTCTTACTGATCGTCAGTCTACCGATCACCGTAGGTACAGCCATGTTGGCACCAGAGCTGATTCTTCTCTTAGGGGGCGAGCAATACCTTCCTTATTCGGCTATTGCCCTCCAGCTACTGATCACCTTTCTACCCTTAAGCTATATTAATAGTGTCACTCAGTACGTTCTCATCGCTGTCAACCAGCAGCGCTTTCTGACCTTGAGTTTCCTCATTGGGGCAACCTTTAACATTGTGGCTAATCTTCTCCTCATCCCTCCCCTGGGTTACGTGGGGGCCAGCATTGTTACTGTGCTCTCCGAGGTTGTCCTTCTGGTACCGTTTATGTACAGTGTACATCGGCACGTGGGTGAGGTTTCCTTACTCGCCCTGGCTGTGCGCCCCACGGTGGCAGCGCTGCTGATGGGGCTATTTATGTGGTGGCTGCGGGCGCTTAACCCCCTGCTCCTGGTGCCCTGGGCGGGCTTGGTCTATTTTGCCCTTCTGCTGCTCCTGCGCACCTTCGACGCACAAGATGTGCTCTTGCTGCGGCGGTTATTAGGCAAGGATAGGGGCACGCTCGCCGTTGAGATAAGATGATGAGGATAACCAATCGGGCAACTTAGTTGCTGGCCAATCTTGCCCCCCAATACAGACCCTGTCGTACGGAATCGTTCATGCTGCGATCAGGGTAGCTGTAGAGCATGCCGGCCCCAAAGAGCCCCTTGACGCTCAGCTCGTGGGGAGGAATGAGGGAGCGATAGCCTATGGCGTAGATCGGGCCCGCCGCCTTATGACGAGATAGGCGCCACCAGAGCACATCCTCTGGGAGAATATCAAAACCCTTCCGCAGCCCGCTGAGGTATTGCTCGATGACCTTGTCCTCATCCTGTTGCATGAAGCCATCGTCCGCGTGGTAGGACACGACGTAGAGCATCTTTGCTCCGCCGTACTCCAGGATGTCATGAAAGTTGGTATGCTCGACTAGCAAGCCGAAAGGTAGCTCTGGTGCGTCCAGGTTCAGCCAGTAGGTATTGGTAATCTTCCGCTTCAATCCGAAGAGGGCGCAGCTAACCCCTTGGTAGTGGAGGGGGGTTAGGTCACTTCCCGGTAAGTTGACCAATGTCCGCAATGTGCCCGGATCAACGGTGCTGAGGACCTTGGGGGCGTAGAACTCCCCCTTCCTTGTGCTTACTCCTTGTACGGTGTTCCGGGCATCGACGATAATCCTCTCCGCCGCTGTACTGGCGAGGATCGAACCACCGTTTTCTTTTATACGGGCAGCGAGGGCATCTACGAGGGACTTAAAGCCGTGCTGGGGGTAACCCAACTGCTCACCAGTGACAGAGCGGCTTGATCTTATTCTTACCCTAGCGGTGAGCCATGCAGCCGAGACCTGATCCATCGCCGGGCCAAACTTACTGTGCAAGAGGGGCCGGAAGAAGTTAGTGAACACTCCCTCCCCACAATTTTGACTGATCCACCGACGGGCAGAGGTATTGTCCAGCTCGGCCGATAGCCCTTTACGGCGGATCTGAAGCACGGCCAGGGCGAGTCTCATCTTATCGATCAGGCTGAGGCGGTCGTAGCGTAGGATTTCTAGGGGAGTATCCAAACGATATGTTCGCCCGACGATAAAATAGCCTGTTGAGCCGGTCTTCCAGGATATCTCTCGCTCAAGCCCGAGTTCCCGGAATAACCGCAAAAGGTGTTGATCATCAACAAACATGTGGTGGTAGTACTTCTCGATGGCAAAGCCGTTGAAATCGTAGCTTTGCACCAGGCCCCCAAGGTCCGTGTCTTTTTCCAATACAAGCGTACGGCGTCCCCGCGAGGTCAGGACATAGGCAGCGGCTAAGCCAGTCAGTCCGGCGCCAATGATGATAACGTCGAAGGAGGAGTATCCAGCGGTGCTACCATTCATTCAGTTCTATTTGACGGTGGGGCCTCGCCTAGATCTTTGCCCACCCTTTTTACCGATACGCGAGTAGTGTTCTGAGCCGAGTTTCTCTCTGACCATCTCACCGCCTTTTCGGCCAATCTCAGCGTAGAACTCAGAACCATATTTATCCCTGATGAGCTCACCACCGATCCTGCCGATCTCGGCGTAGAAAGCCGAACCTCTCTTGTCGGCCACTATCCGGCCACCCTTTCTACCGATCTCGGTGTAAAAAGCCAGTCCGTATTTCTCTTTGACGGCCTTGCCTCCCTTCCGCCCAGCTTCCCTTACGGTCATTTCTCGTCCGCTTTTTGGTTCAGTCATTCTGTTGATCGCCTCCTTCTCCTGGGAACAATCCGATCCTTTCCTAGATTATAGCTGTCACTGATATGATACATACCCCAAATTTTTGGGCATTGGAAGATGATTGCCGCCCCTCTTGGTTTCTATTTTAGTTCTAAGTATCGGATAAAGCAAGAGAGCCTACCAATATTAGCGGCTGAACAAGGTGTGCTTAACCCCTTTTAAGCCCAAGAATCCTTGACTTTTCACTCTTTTTCCTTTAATATTCTAATGCAGATGCGAGCGGGTGTAACTCAGTTGGCAGAGTGCTTGCTTCCCAAGCAAGATGTCGAGGGTTCGAGCCCCTTCACCCGCTCCATTTTTATGGGCGTTCTCCTTAGTCCTTAGAAAGGGTCCGCTATGCCCAGGATCGATGGGCGCGCTGACGATGAGCTGTGTCCTGTTCGCTAGATCTGAACCTCACTCAGATACCCCCGTTACAAGCGGATACGTCCCCCTCTATGACGCCGAACCTCGCCAAAAAGAAAAATCTTTGCTATAATTATGTTAGAATTATGCCGAGGGGGATTTTGCGTTCTGGAATCTGTCGAGCTGGCCCATAAAGTAGTCGAGATCGTCTCTGATAAGAAAGCAAGTGATATAATCTTGCTGGATCTCAGGGGCGTCTCTTTGATCGCTGATTACTTTGTCATTTGTAGTGGCCAGAGCGAGCGGCAAATCCAGGCGGTAGCCGATGACATTCTCAAGAGCCTGGAATCCGTCGGCGTAAAGCCATTGCAAACCGAAGGCACCAGCCACTCTGGCTGGGTCCTGGTGGACTATGGGGACGTAATCGTACATATCTTCGCCCCAAGCGAGCGCGAGTACTACCGCCTGGAGAGGCTCTGGAGCAAGGCGACAACTGTGTTGCGCATGCAGTAAGTGGTAATAGCCTATGGATGATGACCATAGTCATTTATGTAGCCTAACAGAAGAAGGTACTTTCGAGGCCGGCCACCTCAGCGCCCAAGGTTGCTATCGCCTGAAGCCAGGAAGGGATTGATTGCGCCATCGCCAAGGACGTTTGCGGTGTGCCGCCTCACCAAATCTATTTTTGGGGGAGGCGGTTTTTTATGCTCTTTATAAGCCAAATACTCAATCATGACGTGCAAGACAGCGAGGGATGCCCCCTGGGGAAGCTCAAGGACCTGATTATCTCTACGACGGTGCCTTATCCGGAGGTCATCGCTATCGTCATCGCCGCCAAACAGAAGAGACAGTTTATTCTCCCCTGGAATAAGGTGGCAAACCTGGAAGGACCAGATGTACGGCTCAGCAAGCCGCTTGACACCTTGGCCTCCTACGAGCCCAGCGAGAGCGATATCTGGTTAGCCAGGGATGTCTTGGATAAGCAGATCGTGGCCACCGATGGCACCAAGGTGGTGCGGGCGAACGACCTTCAGCTGGCCAGAGTGAACGCCCATTACCGCTTGGTTGGGGTTGATATCAGTTTGCACGGGCTCGTCCGTCGGCTCGGCTGGGAAGGGTCCCTGAAGAAGATCACCGCCCTATTGAAATACGAGCTGCCCGAGCACTACATCGCCTGGGAGGATGTCGATCCCATCGAGATTAACGCTGCCGGCGTCAAGCTGAAGGTACCCCATGCCAAGATCACCCGTCTCCATCCAGCTGATATCGCCGAGATCATCGCTAAACTTGATCGTCATACCGGTGATACACTGATCCAGTCATTGGACAACGAAACGGTGGCCGATACACTCGAACAGTTTGAGCCCGACCTCCAGGCTTCCGTTATTCAGAGCATGGATAACGAGCGGGCAGCCGACATCCTGGAAGCCATGGCTCCTGATGATGCGGCCGACGTGCTGGCAGAGCTTTCCAAGGAGAAAAGCGAGGAGCTGCTGCACCTGATGAATGTCGAGGAGGCCGAGGATGTGCGGGAATTGCTCGCTTATCCTGAGGACTCGGCCGGTGGCGTTATGACCAGCGAGTTCGTCACCTTTCCACCTGACCTTACAGCCCAGCAGGCCATCAACCGCCTGCGCGAGCTCGCCCCGGAGCCGGATATCGCGCAATATATCTACGTGACCGACGAGGAGGGACATCTACTGGGGGTCTTTTCCCTCTACGAACTGATCGTTGCCAAACCTGACAGCCGTCTGGCCGACTTTATGACTACGTCCGTGGTCAAGGTGAATGTCTACGACAAACAGGAGGAGGCAGCCAAAGCCATCGCCAAGTATAACCTGCTTGCTCTGCCGGTAGTGGATGACCAGGATCGACTACAGGGCATCGTCACCGTCGATGACGCCATAGACATCATCCTCCCGACGGCCTGGAAGAAGAGATTACCGAGACTGTTCGGTTAAGGGGGACGGACGTGCGCTGGCTGAGAGGGGTACGGCGGCGCGCCCTCTTTTTTATGGCCATCCTGGGACCCGGGCTCATCGCCGCCTGTGCCGATAACGATGCGGGCGGAATCAGCACTTACTCGATCGCCGGGGCGTATTATGGCTATAGCCTTCTCTGGGTGCTTTTCGTCATCACCCTCAGCCTGGCCTTCACCCAGGAGATCGGCGCCCGTACCGGGGCAGTGACGGGGAAGGGATTGGCCGGGCTCATCCGCGAGGAGTTTGGGTTGAGGGCGACAGCTTTTGCCATGCTGACGTTGCTCATTGCCAACCTGGGCACTACTGTATCCGAGTTCGCTGGTATGGCGGCCAGCCTGGAGCTATTCGGCGTTTCCAAGTATATCGCCGTTCCAACGCTAGCCATCATCGTTTGGCTCCTGGTGACCCGGGGCTCCTACAAAGGGGTGGAGCGCATCTTCCTCGGCTTCTCCATTCTCTATGTAACCTATATCATCTCGGGGATCATGGTCAAGCCGCCATGGGGAGAGGTAATCCGCCAGACCTTCGTTCCATCTTTTCGTCTGGAGGGTGGTTATCTGCTGGCCTTTATTGCCCTAGTGGGAACGACGATCACCCCCTGGGGACAGTTCTTCATTCAATCCTACGTGGTGGATAAGGGCCTCGGTATTAGGGAGTACAAATACACACGGCTTGAGGTGTTCCTCGGCGCTTTTATCACCGATCTCGTCTCTTTCTTTATCCTCGTCTGTACGGCCGCTACTCTCTACGTGAGGGGGATCGGTGTTCAGACAGCAGCTGACGCGGCTCTCGCCCTAGAGCCATTAGCCGGCCGCTTTGCCGAGGGACTGTTCGCCCTTGGGTTGCTCAACGCCTCGCTTCTGGGAGCGGCCATCTTGCCTTTGGCTACAGCCTACGCCATCTGCGAGGCCTTCGGTTGGGAGGCCGGTGTCAGTCGCTCGTTCCGGGAAGCGCCCCTCTTCAATGGGCTCTTCACGTTCACCCTAGGCTTTGGGGCCGCCGTGGCCCTAGTGCCGGGTCTGCCACTGATGTGGGTGATGTTGGTCGCCCAGGACGTTAACGGCATCTTGTTGCCTGTAATCCTCTTCTATGCCTTAAGGATAGCTAGTAACAAGCGCATAATGGGCCGTTATGCGAATGGTCCCGTTTTTAATCTCATCGCCTGGGGAACAGCCATCGGCCTCATCATCCTTACCGTTTTACTCCTCTTTTCCCCGCTCCTGAGCCCCTTTTTACCCGCTTGAAGCTGGAAGGAAGAGTGTCCTATTCGTTCAGGGTATAAAAACCACCCGTCAGCCCCAACCCCAGGGTGAGCGACACCCCTACAAATCTTACCAGAGCGGTCTTTCCTCCGGACATACCCTTATTCAATGGGCTGGCAATCCTTAGGTGTCCCACATGCCACAGCGTCCACCCCAGCGGGCGACCACCTCTCGATTCATCTTGATCTGCACGATCTCACAGACGTTGGAGCAGGCCTTGCAATCGAAGGATGAAGTCGTATACTCCACCTCACTAATGCCAAAACCCTTAAACTTGGTGACGCGTCCATCGAGGGACATGTGCTCATGGGCCAGGATGGCCGCCCCGATCGCCCCTATGACGTGGTGGTGGGGTGGCACCTGAATCTGGGTCTTTAACGCCTCTTCGAAGGCCCGCACGATGCCCACGTTGGCAGCCACGCCACCCTGGAAGACAACGGGGGGCAAGATCTCCTTACCTAAGCCAAGGTTGTTCAGATAGTTACGGGCCATCGCCTCACACAAGCCATAGAGGATATCCTCGATACGATGTCCCATCTGCTGTTTATGAATCATATCCGATTCGGCGAATACGGTACAGCGTCCGGCGATGCGCACCGGTGTCTTAGACTTCAGCGAGAGCGGACCAAAATCCTCGATCCTCATGTTCAGGCGGGCAGCCTGTTGATCTAGAAAGGCCCCCGTGCCGGCCGCACAAACGGTATTCATAGCGAAATCGACCACGATGCCACCGCGCAGAATGATAAATTTGGAGTCTTGTCCCCCAATCTCGATGACTGTTTGGACATCCGGCACGTAGTGGGCAGCCCCTACAGCGTGCGCTGTGATCTCATTTTTGACTACATCTGCTCCCACTACTACCCCAGCCAACATGCGCCCACTACCTGTAGTGCCTATCCCCTTAATTAGAGCCTCAGAGGGCAAATGTGCGGCTACATCGCGCAGTCCCTCCTGGATGACGGCAATGGGCTTACCCTGAGTACGCATATAATTGCTGTAGAGCAGCTCATTCTGCTCATTCAGGACGGCGAATTTCGTCGTCACCGAGCCGACATCGATGCCTACATATACTTCCATATCGTATCACCTTCCTTTGCGTGATTGGGCCAGATTTAAGCCCCTGCCCTGATGAAGAGGAGCCCGACGGCGACGGCGCATTAGATCGACAAAGGCCTCCAGGCGTGTCACCAGACCGGCCCGGCCCATCTGCTCATCACAGGTTATTGTTAAAACAGGGATGTCGCTTTGGCGGCTGACAGTGGGTAGGATATTCTGAGCGATGATCTCCGGCATGCAGGTGAAGGGGGCTAGATGGACCATCCCATCGAAGCCATGGGTGGCGTAGAGGACCGTCTCGCCCACTGATTCCCAGCCATCACCGCCCACATCCCGCTTCAGGTAGGGGTTAGCTGCCCGAAAGATCTCCCGTTTGGGGCTGAGTCCGAGGGCACTGAGAAAGAGAGAGATCTTCGTCCACTCGCTCACGAACATCGTCCGGGCCACCTCAACCCCTAACTTACCCAATTCTATCTCCACATCCCCATTAGAGAACGGTTCCAGAACGACATAGAACTCACCGATGATGCCGACACGGAGGGGTTGTTCATCCTCGGCTATGGGAATGGAACCTAATTTTTCGATATAATCTGTCTTTGTTTGGTGTAGGGTACGGCTGTCAGCGGCCACGTCAATCGCCCTGATGGCCTCCTGCCATACCTTAGTGGCCGTACCCTTGACCAACTCCCGGGCCCGCACGCAGTGGATGATCCGTTCTAGATCGTCGAGAACAGCAATCTTGGCCAGGGCGAAGCGCACGGCCGCGATGACCTTTGGCCAGGGGGCATCGTTGGCCAGCCAGCGGATCTTCTTCGCTATCCCCGTGATGCGGCCACCCTCGAATGGCTGGGTATCTACCACCTGGAATTGAAAACCGAGCTCACGTAGAACTTCGGCCTGCAATTTAGCATAGTAACCGAAACGACATAGCCCGGGACCGGCCGCCATCAGCAGGGTATCAGCCCCCAATTCCAGTCCCTCGATATAATTACCGAGGGTGAGCTTAAAGGGCACGCAAACGAACTCCGGCGAATGGCGTGCCCCCAGGCTGAGCGTTCGCCGACTACACGGTGGGGGAATGACAAAGTCAATATTCAGTGCGCGGAACAGAGCGCTGAAAGCGACATAGATATTGCCCATATGGGGAAGTGTTACCTTCAAAGCTACGCTCCTCTTTTCGCCAGTCTGCTGCCCCTTCTCCGCAACATGTCCAGGAAGGCTTCCAGACGGGTGATGAGACCAGCCTCGCCAGTGTGCTCATCGATGGTTAAAATCATCAACGGTTTGTTCTTCCGTGTCTTAGCGGCACGCTGGATTACATCGATCATCAGCGAATCAGGACCGCAGCCGAAGCAAACAACGCCGAGGATACCATCCACATCTTCATCCAGGTAATAGCCGGCTGCTCCCACCACCTCATCCTCGTAGGTCCAATAAGGTTTACCCACCAGTTTAGCTGTACCGGCATCGAGACCGCCAGCTGTCACCATTTCGGATGTGACTATCTCCACTTCCATGCCCTTTAACCGCTCTATCAGCTGATGGTTAATATATCCATCGTAAATATTGTAGGGGTGCCCGATCACAGCTATTTTCAGATCGCTGTTCTCAGATGGCCACAGAGGACGGCGTCCCTGCCGCTTCTCCCCCGAAATAGAGTCATCTAGCCCTAACTTTTGCAGCGCCTCCGGCGGAGTCAAGCCAGACTGCGTAGTCTGTTTATACAGCTCGTCCATAGCCAGGGCTCGGCGTATAGCCCTATCGATTTTAAAGGGATTGTGGGTGAAGTGCCTGCCCAGCCAGTGGATCTGATTGCGAACCGCCTTCTCCCCCTTGTTGATATCGATATCGATATCAAGGATAGGTGGACATTCCTTGATAGTACCGCGCACCAGATCAGGCAAGCCGAGGAACTTGGAACAATTGTAGACGTTGCGCTCGATGCTGCGTATACTTGGGATGAAAAGGTAATCGACCTTGTCCACAAGGGTCAGCACATGCCCGCAATAGACCTTCGTGGGCAGACACGTTTCCGCTACCACCCGTGCAGACCCAGCCGCCAGTACAGCCCTCGTCGTAGGAACGGAGACGACCACCTCAGCCCCCAACTCCTCGAAGAAGGTCCGCCACATCGGATAGTATTGATAGTAGAGCAAAGCGCGTGGTAGGCCGACCTTCGTCATTGTTGTCCCTTGGCAACGCCCGGCCTCGCCTGAAATTCGGCCTTGATGCTGGTCAACAACTCTGCATCGGTAAAAATATCGATAGCCGTCATGGCCATGGCCTTAGCTGAGAGGAGCAGGGCCTGTTGCCCCTCTTCTGAAATAGCCGCAACAGCGAACTCCGGGGAGTGTACAGCGACCTCCTCCGATGCTATAGCGATATGAGGGTGTATGCTGGGCACAATCTGGCTGACATTACCCATATCGGTTGAACCGTAGCCTCTCTCAGGATCAAAAGGCTGAATGGCTACCCCCAGAGTCTCCAGATTAGCCGCAAAGGCGGCCGCCAGAGCCTGGTTGGTGCGCATCGGCTCGTAGCGCGGCTCGAGTAGGCGATATTCTAACCGTGCCCCAGTGGCTTCAGCCGCTGCCCGAAAACAGGCCAACACCCTCTCCACCAGACTTTCCAAGTATTCACCGTCCTTAGCCCGAATCATGAAGCGACCGGCCGTATGGGAGGGGATGATATTGGGCGCCTCCCCACCCTTAGTGATAATGCCATGAATACGGGCATCAGGGCGAATGTGCTGACGCAGGGCATTGATGTTGTTATAGCTGAGTACCAGCGCGTCTAAAGCATTGATGCCCCTCTCCGGCGCGGCGGCCGCATGACTGGCTTTACCAAAGAACTGGACATCCACGCTGACAGCCCCCAGGGCTTCAGCGATTACCGTAGTTCTGGTGTCAGGGTGAACGAGCATACAGGCATCAAGGCCATCCAAGGCACCACGCCTACTGAGCAAGATCTTGCCGCCACCGCCCTCCTCAGCAGGGGTACCTAAGACAACGATGGTGCCGGGTAGGTCGTCCATAACCTGGCGCAGGGCGGCTGCCGCCCCAACACTGGCTACACCGATAATGTTATGTCCACAGGCATGACCCAGCTCGGCTAGAGCATCATATTCAGCCAGGAAAGCCACGCGTGGACCCTCCTTCTGTCCTTGATAAGCGGCTCGAAAGGCCGTCGGCAGTTCAGACAGACCTCGCTCCACGGTGAAGCCAAGCTCTTCCAGCCAATCGGTCAGAAGACGCATAGCCTGAAACTCCTGAAAACCGAGCTCCGGATTGGCGTGGATAGTTGTGCTGAGGCGCACAAGGTCCTCTCGACGGCGGTCGATCTCCTCACCGACGATTCGCTTCAATGCGGCAACATCCATCTTCTTCTCCGGCAAAGGAATAATCCCTTTATTTTCGTGTTAGAGTAAACCATTCGGCCAGGCAAAGAGTGCCGGCCAAGAGCAGTCCGCTGGGCAACGCTAAGGCCCTCGTCATCTGGAGCAAGGCCGCTATCAGCAGGAACGTCGCCAAAAGGGCTCCTTGCTGCATGGAACGCGCCACATTGCCCCGATAGAGCTTCAAGGAAAAGAGGCGGAAGCTGAGCAAATAAGCCACCAACCCCAGCATCCCAAATAGGGCGATGAAGAAAAAGGTGAAGAAAAGAAGGCGACTGGCCAGGGCATCGGGTGTCGTGTAGAAGATGATATAGCCCAAACCAAGCCAGCCTCCGCCCAGGAGGACGATCAACAGTCTGAGCCCGGCCCTTTCCGACATCTTAACCTCTACCTTTGATTATAACGTAAAGTGGCTAACCTTACCATGTATTTCCCTCATCCCCCCTGCCCCCCAGAAGGGAAGCGTCCCTTCTGGACTACCGCCATTCCCTATGGGGGAAGGGGGAAAGAGATTAAGGGCAGAGCCCGTAACCCTGTAGGGGCGTGGTCTCCACGCCCTTTGTACTCCGGCGGAAGAAGGGGACATAAAATTGGGGACACCCCAAACCCCTGCCTGCCGTAGGCGCAGACAGGCGGAGGAGTAAAGTCCCTCCGCACGCCCCATTTTATAGGGTGCACATTTCCCAACGCTGAAGGCAGGGGCTATCAGGACGTTCACGCTGTAAGGTCTCAGCTATAGTGATTAAGGAAGGAGGGCTAGAAAAATAGACCAGATGGCTGGGACAGCGACAGTCAGAGGAGCCAAACCCTGGCACCGCTATGCTTGCGCCAGATAAACGGCACAGAAGACGGCTACAGATACACTCCAAACGCTCCGGAGAGGACACTACCCAGACCTCGTCTAAGGTGACCCAGGGCAGCAGGTAATCGATGTGCCAGTGCGGTTTCTTGGAGAGACGGCGGTGACGTTCTAGCCGCGAGGTAAGCCCAGCTAGAGCACTGCCACTGTAAACATAATATCCTGGCTCAAAACGAAAGCGCCCTAAGCGGCCGATGGTTAGCTGTCTCTCTTCACCCAAGTGAAGCAGCAGGTTGTAGGTGCCCTTGAGTCGTGCGGCTGTTCGAGGAGGACTAACCAAATTTATATTGGACACCGAAGCCGCCCCTTGGGTACCGCCAATCAATATTGCTGAAGGGACAGCCGATGCGACACGCCCCACACTCCAGGCAGCCTTCGAAGGCCACCGTTATTTTATCTTCCTCCCACTTGTAGACCTGGGCGGGACAGAAGTGGGTGCAAGGTCTATTTTGCGCTACACAGGTCGTACGGCATTTCTCTTGATCAATGATGATGAGATGGGATTGCTCATCTGGCTTAAAGCGATCCAGATAGAGTTTATCCTCTATCTTCATCCTGGGCTTCTGTTCGACTATCATGCGAAGGCCCTCCATGCGTTATAGGCATCTTTAGCCAGCTGCCACAAGGACCTGTGGCGGCGTACGTTCCTTATAATCGCTTTCTGTTTTTGTTTCTTAGGAACGCTATCAACCAGGGTCAGCTCATGGGCAGCCTCATTCAGCAGCTGGGGGTAAAGGGAAAGAAAATGTGGATTAGATTCCATAAATTCGGTGGCAGACTCGTACTGCTTCAGATCCTTCAGCACGAAGCTCTCCTGCAATAGGCGCTGGTAGAAAGAGAGACTTTGCGCTGAGAAATCACCCCTTTCCTTCGCCCGCAGGATCGCCTCAGCGGCCAGACGCCCCGAAGTCATCGCCAAGTTTGAGCCCTCTCGAAAGAGGCTGTTGACCAGCTGCGCCGCATCGCCGACGACGAGCAGTCCATCGGTGTAGAGCTTTGGGATGGCCTTGTAGCCGCCCTCCGGAATGAGGTGGGCCATGTACTCCTTTGGCTCCCCACCGGCGATCAGGCGCTGCACCAGCGGATGGGACTTCATCTCTTCGATAAGGTCATAGGGAGAGATTTCTCTCTTGACGAAATCGGAGAGCATAACCCCGACTCCAAGGGAGAGCGACTCCTTGTTAGCGTAAATGAAGCCGTTGCCAGTCATGCCCTTGGTCGCCTGGCCATAGAGCTCGATCGTCGCCCCTTCATCGCCCTCCAGACTGAAGCGATCCTCGATCTTCTCCTTGGGCAGGGCAATAATCTCCTTTACCGTCAAGGAGACCTGCTGCGGTGACAGTTCGGTGTGCAGGCCAGCCTTCTTGGCCAGGAGCGAGTTGACCCCATCAGCGGCCACAACGACATCGGCGTAAAGATCCCCCTCGGCTCGCCCGGTGCGCACTCCCACCACTTTACCATTCTGCCAAATGACGTCTTCGACGACCGTCTCGGTGATCAGCAAGGCGCCAGCTTCCGTGGCTTTGTTGGCCAGCCAGGAATCGAACTTCGCCCGCAAGACGGTGAAGGCGTTGTATGGTTCCTGGGCGAAACGCTGGCTACGATAACTGAAGATCACAGCCGAATCCTCAGTCATGATCCACCGCTGCTGTTCGACGACCTGGCGCTCCAAGGGCGCCTCTTTCCAGAACTGAGGGATGAGCGCCTCCGTTGGCTGGCGGTAGAGCACCCCTCCCATCACGTTCTTACTCCCGGGGTAATCGCCACGCTCAAAGACGACCACCTGTAAGCCAGCCTTAGCCAGAGCGTAGGCCGCAGCAATTCCAGATGGCCCGGCGCCCACCACGATTACATCAAATTTCTCCTCTTCCACTTATCCCTCCATGCCGATTTGGAATCAATCCTCAACACCTGTAGCAATGCTTTCGGTGTCCTTACTCTGCCTTTTTGCTTCCGGACCCGCCATTCAACCTAGCTCGCGCCTCGGCCGCTAAGGCTGGCACAACCTTGAAGAGGTCGCCGACGATGCCGTAGGTGGCCACCTTGAAGATAGGCGCATTCGGGTCTTTGTTTATGGCCACGATGACATCCGAGGTCTGCATGCCGACCAGGTGCTGGATAGCTCCGGAGATGCCCACGGCCACGTAGAGCTTCGGGCGAACAGTCTGTCCCGTCTGCCCCACCTGATGATCGTGTGAAATCCACCCAGCGTCAACCGCAGCTCTTGAGGCCCCCACCACTCCACCCAAGGCGTCGGCCAGTTCCTCAATCAAGGCAAAATTCTTAGGGCTACCCAGTCCACGTCCTCCAGAGACGATGACCTCCGCATCTGCCAGGTGGACAGCGTCTTTTTCGTCCCGGGCGAAATCGACTATCTTAGAGACCACCTGCTCTTCCATGAGATTCAAAGGCTCTCGAATGATCTGCCCCTGCCGGGAGGAATCCCTCTGAGGCATGCGCATAACCCTCGGCCGGACGGTGGCCATCTGAGGACGATGCTGGGCCGTAAGGATGGTGGCCATAATATTGCCCCCGAAGGCCGGTCGGGTTTGCATCAGGAGCCTCGTCTCTGGGTCGATCTCTAGCCCAGTACAGTCAGCCGTCAATCCAGTGCCCAGCTCGGTAGCCACAGCACCAGCCAGGTCGCGTCCCAGGCTTGTCGCCCCCAGAAGGACGATCTCCGGTTTATGACGCTTAACGAGCGATACCAGGGCATGGGCATACGGTTGTGTTCGGTAGTGATGCAACACAGGATCATCGACCAGATAGACCAGGTCTGCCCTATAAGCGAAGGTCTCATTGGCCATCCTGGTCACATCGTGCCCAAGGATCACGCCAGCCAGTCCAACCCCCAGTTGATCGGCCAGTTTTCGTCCCTCACCCAGCAGCTCCCAGCCTACCCGCGCAGCCTTGCCCTCCATTTGTTCGATGAAGACCCAGACGCCTTTGTATGCGTCCAATGGAGAGGGGGCCCCCTCTTCTACCACCTCTACCCTTTCCCGCCGCTCTTTCTTAGGCGGGCGTTCAAGATAGAGGGCATCAGCGGGACAGACCTTCAGGCACAGCCCGCAGGCGGTACACAGCTCTTCCTTAAGCACGGCGATGCCCTCCTCGAGAGAGAGGGCATCAAAACGGCAGGCGTCTATACATAACCCACAGCCAATGCATTTGGCCTTAATAACTTCGACAGGTTTCCTCTTTGCCCTCAATATTACTCCTCCTGCTTTAAGCGGCTTCCTCTGTAGCCGGTAGGCCGATGATCTTACGCTTGAGCAGATCGCTCACCAGCGTGGCCGCCGTCTTCTCGGGGTCGTCACCTGGTATTATCTCCGCTGGGCCCTCCCTGGCCGGTGGGGCAAAGATACGCCTAACGGCAGTTGGCGAACCCTTCAATCCACATTGGTTAAGATCCAGTTCCAAGGAATCCTTTGTCCAGATGAGAGGTTCATAGCGCATCGCCCTGAGCAGTCCGCGCAACGAGGCATACCGTATCTCGTTGGCCTCCTTAACTATCGTCAGAAGAGCAGGTAGCTTCGTCTTGACAATCTCCCTCCCTCCTTCCATGAGGCGCTGTGCCTGAATCTCCCTCTTAGCAAAGTCGATCCAGTCGATCTTCAAGACGTAGGTGAGCTGGGATAGTCCGAGCCGAGTGGCGATACCCGGCCCAACCTGGGCCGTATCCCCATCTATAGCCTGCTTGCCACAGAAGACGATGCCTACCTCTTCCTCTTCGCCAACGCGCTTAATCGCCTGGGATAGGATGTAAGAGGTGGACAGAGTGTCAGAGCCGGCGAAGGCTCGGTCAGTGAGGAGAATACCGACGTCAACCCCAAGGGAGACAACCTTCCGGATCGCCTCTTTAGCCTGGGGGGGACCCATCGAGATGGCCGTAACTTTGCCACCAAACCTATCCTTCAGTCTCAGGGCCTCCTCAACAGCGTGCATATCGTAGGGGTTGACAATGGATGGTACCCCCTCACGTCGCAGCGTGTTAGTGACTGGATCAATCCTCACCTCAGTTGTGTCCGGAACCTGTTTTATACATACTACGGCATGCATCTCTTCCTCTCTTACCTTTGTGGGTGGTCATATGGCCACCATTTTATAGCATAGTGCCACGTTCGTAGTCAATCTTGAAGGGAATGTTTGGATAGACAACTTGGGGGAGCCATCTGGACGAGCACACTACCTTTAAACTGTTCCTGTTATGTGTTATCATACCCCTGGCTGTCAGTCTGATCCCCTTTCCTGATCGAACACCCTGGATAAAATTTAGCCATCCCATTGTAAGGAGAAACAGCGATGCCCTACGAGAATATCCTTATCGAGCGTGAAGAGAACATCGCCGTGATCACCATCAATCGCCCCCAGGTGCTCAACACCCTGAATAGCGCCACTCTCGCTGAAATGATGCAGGCCCTCGCTGAACTGGAATCTGTTGAGGACATTCGAGCCATAGTCATAACGGGAGCAGGTGAAAAGGCTTTTGTTGCCGGAGCAGACATCAACGAACTGCGGGCCATACCCTCGGCCTCGGCAGGGGAAGCAAAATCCAGAGAGGGACACCTGGTCCTCTTCAAGATCGAGCACCTCAGCAAGCCGGTGATCATGGCTCTGAACGGCTACACCCTGGGCGGTGGTTGTGAACTGGCCATGGCCGGTGACATCCGCATAGCCGCTGATACGGCCAAGTTTGGCCAACCGGAGATCAATCTGGGCATCATCCCGGGCTGGGGTGGCACGCAGCGGTTGCCTCGCCTCGTCGGCCTGGGAAAGGCTAAGTTGTTGATCCTCAGCGGTGAGATCATCGATGCTCAGGAGGCATTACGCATTGGGCTTGTAGATAAGGTGGTGCCCGCAGCAGAGTTATTGGCGACAGCGAAAAGCATCGCTAAGACCATCGCCAGCAAGGCTCCCCTGGCCGTGGCCTTGGCCAAGAGAACGATCAACACTGGCTTGGAGATGGATCTCGAACGTGGCTGTGCCTTTGAAGCCGCACAGTTCGGCCTCGTCTGTGCTACGGAGGACCGTCTGGAGGGGATGAGCGCTTTCCTCGAAAAACGTCGTCCGACCTTTAAAGGGCGTTAAGGATACGCTACAATGACCTTGGTGAAAATCGTATGGAAAATACAAAAGGCGAAACAGCCAGCCCCGAGAGGCTGGTTTCAGGACGCAAGAACGTGGTCATCACCGGTTTTATGGGAACGGGGAAGACCACCATAGGACTGCGTGTCGCGCGACAGTTGCAGATGCATTTCGTCGATATGGACTTCCTGATCGAACAACGTTCAGGCATGAGCATCCCCGAGATATTTGCGCGCTACGGCGAGCCCACTTTTCGCGAAAAGGAGAAGCAGATGGCGCGGGAACTGGCTCAACGAACGGATACCGTCATCGCCACCGGTGGTGGGACGCTACTCTTCCAGGAGAACCGCGAGGCCCTTTCCCAAAATGGGATCATCATCTGTCTCACCTGTAGCCCGGAGGAGGTTGCCCGCCGCTTAGAGGACATGGAGGATCGTCCCCTCCTTCGTGGCGACAAGATGGCCCGCATAAAGGCCCTCTTAAAGGAGCGATCACCTCTCTATAAACAATTCCCCCTTCAGATTGATACCACCGGCTGCAGCATTGATGAGGTAGCCACGCAGGTGATTCGTGCTTATAAGGAAGCGACCGAGGGTGAGACAAAGTGACCGTTTTTGATGTCGACCTGCCCCAAGGTGGCTATAAGGTCTATGTGGGGAAGGGATTGCTTGCCCAACTAGGAGAGCTCCTCCACCAGCATCAGCTGGGCAAGAATGTGGCCATAATCACTAACCCAATCGTCGCTTCCCTGTATAGGACAAACGTAGAACAGAGCCTTCGCCAGGCAGGATTCCATCCCAATTTCTGCGAGGTTCCTGATGGTGAGAAGCATAAAAACCTGACTACGACCACCCAGCTCTACGACCGTTTCCTCGCCCTCCGCCTGGACCGGACGGCCACTGCCCTGGCCTTAGGCGGGGGTGTCATCGGGGATCTGGCCGGCTTCGTTGCCGCTACCTATATGCGTGGCCTCCCGTTCGTCCAGGTACCGACAACCTTATTGGCTCAGGTAGACGCCAGCATCGGTGGTAAGGTAGCCATCGATTATGGAGGGTCCAAGAACATTATCGGCGCCTTCTATCAACCAAGGCTGGTCGTAACCGATCCCAACGTATTGCAGACTCTGCCACCCCAGGAATGGCGCTGCGGTATGGCCGAGGTGATCAAATCAGCTGTTATACAATCTTCCGCCCTCTTTGAGCACCTGGAGAGGCAAGGACATGAACCTCTGGAAGACGTGATCAGGGAAACAGTAGCCATTAAGGTGAAGGTGGTCACAACCGACCCCTTTGAGAGGGACCTGCGGGCCATCCTTAACTTTGGACACACCATCGGCCATGCTCTGGAGACAGCAACCAGCTTTCGCTTGCGGCATGGTGAGGCAGTGAGCATCGGGATGGTCGCCGCCGCTCAGATAGCCCAGGAGATGCATCTGTGTCCACCCGATGTAGAGGGGCGCCTGCGCCGTCTACTGCTCCAATTCGACCTACCCGTAAGTATCAGCGTCGATCCCCACACGGTATGGGAGGCCATGGCCGTTGACAAGAAAAGACGAGAGGGCAAGTTACGTTTCATCTTGCCGAAACGTATCGGCGAGGTCGTTATCACAGATGATGTACCGGAAGACATCATTCAACGCTGTCTACATAGGATAGCTCTCAAGGGGGGTAACAGCAGTGCCTAGGATAATCGTCATTCATGGGCCAAATCTCAACCTTCTGGGGAAACGCGAACCAAATATCTACGGTGGCCAGACCTTGGAGGAGATCGACGAAAGGCTGAATCGTTTTGCGCTGGAGAACGGTATCGAGCTGCGTTGCACCCAGTCTAACCATGAGGGGGAGCTGGTTGAGGCCATCCAAGCGGCGATGGATTGGGCAGAGGGCGTGGTGATCAACCCCGGCGCCTTCACCCACTATAGCTATGCTATTCGGGACGCCATCGCCGCCTCAGGTTTACCAACGGTAGAGGTGCATCTCTCAAACATTTTTGCCCGGGAGGAATTCCGCCACCACTCTGTAATTGCTCCCGTTTGCCTCGGCCAAATCAGTGGCTTTGGCTGGCAGAGCTACGAGCTGGGGCTGCGCGCTCTCCTCAACAAATTGAGACCTTCAGCCTAACTCAGCATCACTCCGGCGCCGAGAGTCGAATAGCAGAGGACCCAAAAGGGGAAGCCCCCAGGGGGAGGTTTAGAATGTGCCAGAAGTCGCTGTAAATAAAGTCGAAGGATCGCCTTGACCTCCTTTACTTTGAGTTTTTCACCGACCAAAGGCTACAGAGGTCAGCGGGTGCTATTCAATTAGCCTTTTTCCACTTAGTAGTGCAGAACCGTTTTTCGGGGTTCGTGCGATTCATCAAATGATGGAGATTGTACATTCCGCCAGAATATTGATCAGGGGGGACTTGGTTCACAATGCTGGCGGGCGGCATATAGCTTGTCTTTAAGCAACTTGAGGTTAAGTACATCCTCCTTGTTATATTGGAGCAAGACGGCTAGAGACTCTTGGTCCTGGTCGACCTTATACTTCCGCCACAGTCTCACCGCCTCCGCCCCATTGATGCCTTTCAGTTGCCTCTTTATTCCCAGAGCCGCCTCCGTAGCTTTGAATCCACCGTAGAAATCGTTCTTCCAGCAATCCAACATGAGGTCATGATGCTTACACAGCTTGTCTAGGTCTATGCCCAGTGAGACGGTGATAAAAGAGAGATCAAATTGAGTGCCATTATAGGTATATATCACCTGTACTCCCTGTAGCGCTTGGAGCAAGTTATGCTTGGTTATGCCTTCGCCAACCAACTGAATAAGTTTATAGTGGCTATCATCGGCGAGACACAAGCCGATTACAGTGATAGAATCTCGTATCGGGGATAGGCCTGTAGTCTCGATATCCAAGTAGGCTTCGAGCATCTACCATACCTCTTCACACCGGCGCTAGACCACGGTTCACCCCCACATGCGTGGGGAATACGACCTTGTAGCCCAGTATCTGGGCCAGATTGTACGGTTCACCCCCACATGCGTGGGGAATACGGCTCCGCTTGGGGCGTGCGGGCGCTCCTGCTGCGGTTCACCCCCACATGCGTGGGGAATACAGCACCTGCCACTCGGAGCCTGCAAGATGGAGCGGTTCACCCCCACATGCGTGGGGAATACGTCGGGCCAGCATGCTCCCCTTGAGCCTGAAGCGGTTCACCCCCACATGCGTGGGGAATACCGGGGTAGATGCTTCCAGTTCACGGAGGATATCGGTTCACCCCCACATGCGTGGGGAATACCCAACCTGGGCAGCATCTTCTGTTTATCCTCGCGGTTCACCCCCACATGCGTGGGGAATACCCGCTGGGCCTGGGTGAGCTCAGCCAAGTCGACGGTTCACCCCCACATGCGTGGGGAATACGGTAATAATACCATCTGCCCAGGGAGGTATGTCGGTTCACCCCCACATGCGTGGGGAATACCTCCGGGGTGGCCTCTCCCCCGGGGAGATACACGGTTCACCCCCACATGCGTGGGGAATACGACCCGTTGGGACGGAGTGGTGAGCCAGACCACGGTTCACCCCCACATGCGTGGGGAATACGTGGCGCCATCAGCGATCAGGATCGCCATCGCTGGTTCACCCCCACATGCGTGGGGAATACGATGACACTTATGAACATACGATAGCGCTGTACGGTTCACCCCCACATGCGTGGGGAATACTCCGCTGGCCCGTCGCCAACTTCTCTTTCCAACGGTTCACCCCCACATGCGTGGGGAATACCAGTAACGTGATAGCGGCACCAGACACGATGTCGGTTCACCCCCACATGCGTGGGGAATACTCTCAGCTATAGCGCAGTTCCGTTCCTGGCTACGGTTCACCCCCACATGCGTGGGGACATACCTCCCTGGGCAGCATCTTCTGTTTATCCTCGCGGTTCACCCCCACATGCGTGGGGAATACACTCCCATGTATTATCAGTCATTAATACTGTGCGGTTCACCCCCACATGCGTGGGGAATACGTGATAGCCGGTTGATAGCCTGAGCGCAAATCCGGTTCACCCCCACATGCGTGGGGAATACTGCATCTGGGTAGGTGAGGCCTGGTGTAATCACGGTTCACCCCCACATGCGTGGGGAATACGCTATGAACAAGCCCTACCAGTGGGGATGCGACGGTTCACCCCCACATGCGTGGGGAATACTGGAGAGAATCTTCTGCTTGTCCTCACTCAAGCGGTTCACCCCCACATGCGTGGGGAATACAACGGGAGGTATAAACGCACCGCTGCCGAGAACGGTTCACCCCCACATGCGTGGGGAATACATTGCCTTGTTTAGCGTTAGCTGCAGCCAAGGCGGTTCACCCCCACATGCGTGGGGAATACGCTATGAACAAGCCCTACCAGTGGGGATGCGACGGTTCACCCCCACATGCGTGGGGAATACGATGACACTTATGAACATACGATAGCGCTGTACGGTTCACCCCCACATGCGTGGGGAATACTCCGCTGGCC
>JAMCVK010000026.1 GCA_023475225.1 Chloroflexota bacterium | reverse complement strand
CCGAGACCATGGCCACGGAACTCAGACCATTGCTCGTTGGGCTGGCGACGCTCTGCCAGCTCCCCTCGCTGTAGTGCAGGATCACACCACCGTATCCCACGGCCCAGCCCTCAGCGGCCGAGACCATGGCCACGGAATACAGCGTGTTGCCCGTTAGGCTGAGGACACTCCCCCAGCTCCCGCTGCTGTAGTGCAGGATCACGCCACCGTATCCCACAGCCCAGCCCTCAGCAGCCGAGACCATGGCCACGGCATGCAAATAACTGCGCGTTGGGCTGGGGACACTCCGCCACCTTCTATTACTGTAGTGCAGGATCCTGTCGCCGCTTGGATCACTCTGCCACGCGCCACCCTGGGCATCGTGCCCGCTGGCAGGCATCCCCCGAGGCAGGCCCCAGATAGGGCCTGCACCTGGGGGCGTGCCAGCCGGAGAAAGAGGGGGCGATTGGGCCACAGCGGATGGGGCACTGTTCGGCAGGAGAAGCGGCAAAGCGATGGTGATAACCAGCAGGGCTACGAGGGTCAACCGCGTCTTCATCATTGCGCTCCTTTAACCCCGGATAGCTTGGCGACATATTAGCACTCGGCGGCCATAGAATCAACACGTCGATATGACTCGGTTGCTGCTGGTGCCACACGCATCGAGACGAGCAGCACGGCGGCCTTCCTGGAGTAAGCCGCTCAGCGGGGATTTCCAGCACTCTGAGGGAGGTTCTCCCCGGCTATCCTGCCTGTTTGCTTTCACAGGCAGGGTCTGGGGTATCGCCAGCCTCCCTTTCCTCCTTCTCCTAAGCGTAGGGAGGTCAAGGAGAGGGCAAGAGGGGATGAGGGCCACCATCGACAGATACATAATTTATATGTTATATTCAACCCATACTACTATGACCGAGGTGGAAAATGAGTATCTTCGACCTTTTCTGGCTATTTATCATCATCGTCAGCCTGACGCCTATGCTCCAGCAACGCCTGCTCGCTATGGCCCGCATACGCCTGATGCAGAGGATAGAGCGGCAGAGACAAAGTCGGTTGATCACCCTGATTCACCGCCAGGAGTCCATCGCCTTTTTGGGCATCCCTCTTACCCGCTTCATCGACATCGATGATTCGGAGCAGCTACTGAGGGCTATCCGCTTCACACCGCCGGATATGCCCATCGACCTCATTGTCCATACCCCTGGTGGTCTGGTCCTGGCCGCCGAGCAGATAGCCCACGCCCTCATGCGTCACCCGGCAAAGGTGACCGTGTTCGTGCCCCATTACGCTATGTCCGGCGGCACCCTTATCGCTCTGGCCGCCGATGAGATCATTATGGATGAGAATGCTGTTTTGGGGCCAGTCGACCCCCAGCTCGGCGAATACCCGGCCGTCTCCCTGCTGGAGGTCCTGGCCAAAAAGCCGATCAAGGAGATAGAAGATAAAACCCTGATCCTGGCCGACGTGGCCAGGAAGGCCATGACTCAGGTGCATCAAGCGGTTAAGGAGATCCTGATAAGCAACAATATGCCCGAAGAGAAGGCGAACGAGGTAGCCCAAACGCTGAGCTCTGGTAAATGGACCCATGATTATCCTATTACCCTAGAAGAGGCCAGGGCTCTAGGGCTGCCGGTGAACAACGGCCTGCCTAAAGAGGTGTACGATTTGATGGACCTGTACCCACAACCAGCGCAACGACGCCCCTCCGTACAGTATATCCCTGTACCCTATCATCGGGAGCCAATTCCTCCCAGACCACCGCGCTAAGATGAAGGATATCCTCGAAGAGGGAACAGGACCGAAGCGAGCGTACCTTTGTTAGCGGAAGGGAGACCGTAGATGCCCAAAAGAAGGATGTCGTTGACCACGCATCGTACGGTCAGAGAGATACTGAAGCTTAAGGTGCTGTCGGAGGCCAGGGTGATCGCCGGCCACGCCGGCCTGGACAATAGGGTCACCTGGGTTAATATTATGGAGGTGCCAGAGGTGGCTGACTGGCTACGGGGTGGAGAGCTCCTGCTCACCGCGGCCTACGCCATCGCCAACGACCCCCATCTGAAGGACTGCCTCATCGAACACCTGGCCAGGAAACAGGTGGCCGCCCTGGGCTTCAAGCCCAGTAAATACCTTCAATCCATGCCCCCGGAGATGATCGCTCAGTCCAATCATTTTAACCTTCCGCTCATCCAGCTGCCACCCGACTTAGCCTACGCGGACATTATGGACCCCATTTTGATGGATATCTATAATCATAAGCTCTATCTTCTCCAGCGTTCCCAGGAGATTCACGAATATTTCACCACTATCGCCTTAAACGAAGAGAAGATTGATACCATCGTCGAGACCCTGTCCGAGCTGGTCGGCAATCCGGTCTGGGTCGAGAATAAGCTCAGTCAAGCCCTGTTCTACGCCTGCACGGCCGATGGCGAGAAGGGCAAGGAATATCGCCTGGCCGCCGAGTGCCCCGCCGAGATTATCCGCAAATACCAGGAGATAAAGACCTCCCTGCCCAAATCGATAGTGCGAGAGCCACTCATTCAGGAGGCGAATAGGGAGGGAAAGATAAGCCGTTATATTGCTTCGGAGCTATCGATTGGTACGGAGCCTTATGGCTATATCATCGTCGAGGAGAAGAGGCGACCCTTCGAAGAGCTGGACCTGATCGCCGTTCAACATGGGGCTACGCTGGCCTGCTTCGAGCTGCTGAAGCAGCGGGCCGTGGCCCAAGCCACCAGTAAGATAGAAGGGGACCTTCTCGAGGACCTGCTCATCGGCCGTTTCTCAGCCGCCCAGATGACCCATCGGGCCTCCCTTTTACAGTACGACCTCACCCAGCCCGGGGCCATTCTTATTATAGATATCGACGATCTGCAGCTACACCCCTGGCAGATGCAAAGCGAGAAAAGTATCCAACGGATGAAGGAGAGACTGTTCGCCCTCACCCGAAGATATTTCCGCTGGCGACGCCTACCCCATCTATCCCTCCAGAAAAGCGATAGCGTGATCATCCTGCTCCAGCTCTCTGGCCCAGACCCCGAGGATGAATTGCAGAAGACCACTAGGCAGCTTTTCCAGGAGATAAATAGTGACCTCCAGGAGATCTCCGTCTCCATCGGTGTAGGCCGGGTGTATAGGGAGCCCGAGCAACTGCTCAAGAGCTACCAGGAGGCCCAGATCGCCTTACACGCCAGCCAGAACATTTACGGCAATAATCGGCTCACCTTCTACGCCAATCTGGGCATAAACAGGATTCTCTGCGAGATCCCCTCCGTGGAGGCGATTGATGCCTTCGTCGAAGAGGTATTAGGCCCGCTCATACGTTACGATCAGGGAAGGGATAAGGATCTTCTCTGCACTCTGCAAAGCTACCTGGAGATGAACGGACATAAGGAAGCGACGGCCAAGAAGATGCATATCCATAGAAGTAGTCTCCTCTACCGGCTCAAACGCATCCAGGAGATCCTCGGCGTGAACCTGGAAGATCCAGAGGTGAGACTCAACCTGAGCCTCGCCCTAAGGATCAAACAGATGCTCGACCTGCGAGTGTCTTAATACATTATGTACTAAAATTACCCTCCTAAATCATCTATAATATCGATATATTTCCCCACAATTCTCTGCTATGCTTCTCTTTGCAGAACTCAATCAGCGTATCGTAGCACAGTCTATTTTTCGATGAACTCATAGGTGCAGTTGCGTGACTGGGATGGGGCACCGAAAATTTGAGGTGGTGGGCAAATCCCTCACCAGGAAAGATGGCCTGGCCAAGGTGAGTGGTAGGGAGATCTACACCTCCGATGTAATCTTGCCTGACATGATGTATGCCGCTGTTTTGCGCTCTCCTTACCCACACGCCGAAATCAGAAGCATCGACGTCAGCGCAGCTGAGGCGATGGGCGCTGTCTGTCTGACCTTCGACGACGTTCCGATGCTCACGTACAACGAGCGGACCGTCAGTATACCAGAAAAAACCTATAGGGACAGAACAGTCCTTCCCAAGAGGGTGCGACACGTGGGAGAGGCTGTGGCCGCAGCGGCCGCTGAGACCGAAGAAGAGGCTTTCGAGGCCTTACAGAGGATTCGGGTTGAGTATGAGGAGCTCCCCGCAGTATATGATCCAGTGGCAGCGATGCGACCTGATTCGGTCGACTTATATAAAACGGTGTTCCTAGGGGATGAAGAGATTGAGATCTTCGGTAACGTCGCTTGCACCAGAGACATCGCCAGAGGCGATGTAGACAAAGGTTTTGCCGAAGCCGATGTGACCGTGGAAAGAGATTTCAGCCTGCAACGAGTATATCATTTTCAAATGGAAACTAAATCGGCTGTCTGCTCCCCAGAGCCTGATGGGGGTATCACGGTCTGGACTACTACCCAAACAATCCACAACGTTCGCCAGCTGTTAGGTTGGCTTTTTGGGATTCCGCTACACAAGGTGAACGTTAAGCGAATTGCTATTGGAGGGTCATTCGGTTCTAGCATTCAAATGAATTCGATTACACCGATCTGTGTCGGTCTAGCCTTAAAAGCACGGCGTCCGGTCAAACTGGTCAGCAGTAGAGAAGATGATCTGTATGACCATGCCAAATATCCGGCCAGGATCAGGTTAAAATTGGGGGCACAGAAAGATGGCCGGCTTGTAGCTGGTCATATGAAGGTAATCATTGACATTGGTGCCCATAATGTTCAGGCTTATCCTCTCTTGGGGTGTATGGCCGGCTGGTTTGCCTCGTTATACAAGTACACCAACCTCAAGTTCGAAGGTAAAGCAGTTTACACCAACAAAGTGCCATCTTGTGCTATGCAGGGATATGGGAATCCCCAGGTCAATTTCGCCGTCGAGTGTCTGATGGATGAGTTGGCCGAAAAGCTTCACTTGGATCCCATAGAACTGAGACTAAGAAACTACGTTGGGGTGGGCGATGAATTCTGGGGGCAGGGGCCAACGGTTAGATCGATAATAAGAAGTTGCGGCGTTGAAGAGATGTTGAGCAGGGGAGCGGAGATCTTCGAGTGGGGCAAAAGGCCTGAGGCGAATTCCAGGGACACCTATATCAAACGAGGCGTTGGAGTGGCCAGGGGATTTCACACCTCCGGGACCGGAGGCCCCGAACCGGGTGAGGTGATCGACTATTCCGGCGCAACGGTCAAGATAAATGAGGATGGCTCAGTCGACCTCCTCACACCGCTTATGGACCACGGCGGTGGTACATGGGACGCTGCGGCGAAGATCGTGGCAGAGGTATTAAAAGTTCCTTACGATATGGTCGGTATCTCTCCGGCAGATACGCGCTCAACCCTTTACGATGTATGTACGCATGCTACCAGGGGCGTATACTGTGGGGGCGGAGCCATCTACCACGTGGCTCAGCAGGTTAAACAAAAGTTGCTCGAAGTTGCAGCCAGAATCTTTGAAGAGGCTCCGGAGAATTTGACCCTGGAGCGCAACGATGAGCTCGGCCAAGGAGTTATTTATCCTACGGGATTACCGCAAAAATACCTGACCATTGGTGAAGTGGCCAAGACTGCTCAAATTAAGAGTTGGGGAACTATAGCCTCAACAGACAGTTACCGGCAAAAGAATTGCCCACCCTGCTTTGTAACCCACTTTGTTGAAGTGGAGATAAATATAAAGACGGGTCATATCGACGTGGTGAGAGCCGCCCTTTTAGGTGATTGCGGCACCCCGATCAATCCAGACCTTATTGAAGGGCAGCTGATTGGCGGTCTGAGCCGAGGGCTGGGCTACGCTCTCTTGGAAGAAACGGCCTATGATAGCGACACAGGGATGCTGAAATGCGATGGGTTTATAACGGACTATAAGGTACCAACAGCGTGCGAGATGCCAAAGATGGGGAACATCAAGGTCTATCTGGCCGATACCTTTGAACCCACGGGGCCGCTGGGGGCGAAGGGTATAGGAGAAGCGGCCCTAAATTCTGTGGCCGCGGCGATAGCCAATGCCATCTATGATGCCATAGGGGTAAGATTTATGGAGCTTCCGATAACTCCCGAAAAGGTCCTCGAGGCACTAAGCGAAAAGGGAGTAGGGGCGAGGTGACCTCGCCCCTACCGAGGTTCTAGGGCTCTGCCCAAGCCAGATGAACTTCGGGAGGATCGACCAAAACAATGGGGGTTCCAAGGGGGCGCAGCCCCTTTGGCAAGGGTCTTTCAAATCCCCCTCTCGCCGGAGGGAGGGAGGAGGGGCGAGGCGACCTCGCCCCTACCTAGGTTCTAGGGCTCTGCCCGCCGCAGGCGGGGGTTTGAAGAAGATATTGAACACTTGTTATCTGGTGAGGCGAGGAGAGTTGCCAACAAATACAAGAATCCTTGCTAATGGGTTCGACTATTTTGCGCCGGCGTCGCTTGCGCAGACACTTCAATTATTGGATGAGTATCCCCAAATGAGAGTCCTGGCCGGTGGGACAGACCTTTTGGTTAAAATGAAAGCTGGGAAATTGGATGCCGCATATCTCATGGATATCAAAAGAGTAGAGGGGATGAGCGGGATCTTCGACGAAGGCAGTTTGGTGATCGCCGCAGCAACGCCTCTTTCAGCAATCGAGAAATCAACGAAGGTCAAGGAAGAATACGTGGCCCTCTTTGAAGCCGTGCGGTCGATGGCTGCACCGGCGATCAAGAACATGGGCACCATCGGGGGAAACATTTGCAACGCCTCACCCGCCGCCGATACAGCGCCACCACTCATCGCCTTCGGTGCCGAGTTCACACTGAGGAGCATTAACGGAGAGAGGTCCGTTCCGGCAGAAGAGTTCTTCATCGGGCCGGGAGTAACAGTTCTATCGCCAAAGGAATTGCTGATAGAGATCAATATACCCCCTTTGTCGACCAATACAGGAAGCAGCTTCCTGAAAATCGGCCGGGTGAGCGCTGATATAGCCAAGATTAACGTGGCTGTTGTCCTAAGACGGCAAGGGGATATGTGCCAATCTTGCCGGATAGTATTTGGTTCGGTTGCGGCGAAGCCCATCAAAGTTAAAGGGGCAGAGGAGGTTCTTGAGGGAAAGAAGTTAAATAGCCATACTCTCAAAGAAACAGCCGACAGGGCCTCAGAAGAGATCGATCCCATTACAGATATCCGGTCTAGCGCTGAGTACAGAAGGGAGCTTTGCCGGTACTTAACGGAAGAAGCTGTGCAGCTAGCCTGGGAAAGAGCAGGGGCAGGCCGATAGGATGAAGGAACACCTTATCGAGCTTACAGTCAATGGCAAGGGGCGAAGGCTAAGGGTGAAGCCCAATGAGTTGTTATTGAACGTTCTGAGAAACGACCTCAATCTGACCGGAACAAAATATGGTTGCGGGATCGGCGAATGTGGAGCCTGCACGGTTCTTATCGAGGGTAGGCCAATGCTGTCATGCTTGACCCTGGCCGTCTCGGTCGACGGTCAAAATATAACCACCATCGAAGGCATCGGTGGCACGAAGCTTGACCCCATTCAGGAATCTTTTCTGGAGCACGGCGCTGTCCAATGCGGATTCTGTACCCCCGGGATGATCCTCACGACCAAGGCACTATTGGAGGAAAACCCATCACCTACCGAAGACGAAATACGAGAATACATAAGAGGCAACATCTGCCGTTGCACAGGATATACCAGCATAGTCAAGGCAATCGCAGAGTGTAATCGCGAGAAATGCTAGGCGCAAGCAGGTGCTTCGAACCAGGGGGAACTCGAGTGAGCCAATTTAGATACCTGGCTCCACAAACAAAGCAGAAGGCCCTTGAAATTTTAGGAGAGGGAAGGGCTGGGGTGCACATCGTTGCCGGCGGTACGAACGTAATTCCAGATATGAGAACGAAAAAGATTAGCGGCGGGTTCCTGTTGGACATCAGCAACTTAAAGGAGCTAAGCTACATCGCTGAAGATGAGCACAGCGTTCTAGTCGGAGCAGTCACGACTATTGCAGAGATTGCCGGATCCGATGTAGTAAGGAAATCCGCTGGGATTTTATTTCAAGCCTGCAATCAGATGGCCGGCCCTTTGATTCGCAATCGGGCGACTATCGGAGGGAACCTAGCTGACGCCTCCCCGGCGGCTGATACAGCTGTCCCACTACTGGCGTTAGAGGCGATCTTGAGGTTGGAAAGCATCTATGGGGAAAGGGAGATCCCTATCCGGGAGTTCTTCGTTGGACCGAACGCTACAGTCCTGAAAGAATACGAGCTTATCTCCGCCATAGAATTTAAAAAATCTCCAATCAATGCCGACGGATCCTTTATCAAACTGGGTTTGCGAAAGGCGATGGCCGTATCGGTGGCAAGTGTTGCACTTACACTGGAAAAGAGAGGTTCGAAACTATATGACATCAGGATTGCGCTGGGTTCAGTTGCACCCAAGCCGATAAGAGCCACTACGGTAGAGCAATTCCTGATCATGAAGGATCTTACTGATGAACTGGTTGAAGAGGCAGCAAGAAAGGTATCAGAAACGGTTAGCCCGATTAGCGATATTCGGGCTTCAGCCGACTATCGTCGGCATGTAGCGGGGGTTTTATTTAAGAGGGCGCTGAGGCAGACTCTATCAGCCTAAGCCCCTTTTTGACGTGACGAGGTTCCTGGGTGGCTACTTATAGAGTGAGGCTTGTTGTCAACGGAGAGACAGTCAGAGCAAACGTAGAACCGCAAGAGACCCTCCTGAGGTTCTTGCGCAACCGTCTGGGGCTGACTGAGGTCAAAAGCGGGTGTGAACAGGGGGATTGTGGTACGTGCGCTGTTATTCTAGAGGGCAAAGCCGTTAATTCCTGCTTGACGCTGGCTGTGCAGGCCGATGGCAAACAGGTTCTTACTTTGAAGGGCATAGAAAAACAAGAGATAGGGAAACTCCTCCAGGAAAGCTTTGTTGCTCATGGTGCGGTGCAGTGTGGTTTTTGCACACCGGGTATGATTGTATCAGCAGCCAATTTCTTAGAAAAATACCCAAATCCCAGCCGGAATGAGATAAGGAAAGCTATCTCTGGGAATCTGTGCCGCTGCACCGGGTACAAGAAAATTGTGGATGCGATAGCTGATGTGGCTTCCAGAGTCAGCAAGAATCAATGAGGATGCTTCGATTCAAGACGCTGTAGATGTCGAGGGGGTATCACTACGTCGGCCTATGAAAGTAGTCGGGAAACCTGTGCCACGGCATGACGCCTGGGAAAAGGTTCGAGGAAACACACTATACGCCGCTGATTTTTCGATGCCCGGAATGCTATATGGGAAGGTTCTCAGAAGTAGCCATCCAGCGGCAAGGATATTGTCGATTGATACAAGCAAAGCGGAGGCGTTAGCGGGGGTGAGGGCTGTCATCACGGCCAAGGACGTACCACGGAACGAAAGCGTGATTAGGTTTGGCCAAAGTCGCGATTTGGGCAGCGGGTTTGAAGGCCTGTATCGGGTTTTGGCCAGCAATAAGGTCAGATCTATGGGCGAAGCGGTGGCTTTGGTGGCTGCGGAAACGGAGGAGCTGGCCGAAATGGCCCTGAGGTTGATCCGAGTTGACTATGAGCCACTACCGGGTGTATTCGATCCGTTGGAGGGCATGAAGCCAGGAGCCTATCTGGTGGGCGAAAGCGAAAGCAACATTGTGGCCCAATATAAAGTTAGTAAAGGGGATGTCGATAAAGGGTTCGCTCAGGCGGATGTGATCATAGAAAATACCTACTGGGTTCCATTTGTTGATCACGCCTATTTGGAGCCAGAAGCAGGGGTGGCCTGGATTGATCAGGACGACGTTATTACGATTAGGGTGGCGACCCAGGTGGTTGAACATTTCCGAGAGATAGCCAATGTTCTGGGAGTGCCCCACAACAAGGTCAGAGTTATTGGAACGATGCTGGGTGGTGGGTTTGGTGGAAAGGAAGATATCACCGTAGAAAACTACCTTGCTTTACTCGCCTGGAAGACCAGGAGACCAGTCAAGCTCACTTATACGCGCGAGGAATCAATCCTGTCGCACAGCAAAAGACATCCCTATGTAATGAGATATAAGACTGGGGCAACCAGGGATGGGAAGCTGGTGGCCTTAGAGGTCGAACTGATCTCCGATGCAGGAGCGTACACGTATCTGACACCGTGGGTACTGTTATACTCAACAGTCGGCGCCACAGGTCCCTACGATATTCCGAACGTGAAGGTGGATGCGATTGCGGTCCTGACCAACAATACCTTCACCAGCGCCAATCGTGGGTTTGGTGCCCCTCAGGTTAACTTTGCCTATGAATCTCAAATGGACGAGTTAGCTCACAAGCTAGGTATAGATCCCCTTGAAATAAGGAGGATGAACTGCCTCAAGCAAGGCGAAGCGTTGGCTACGGGGCAAGTCCTGGAACAGTATGTTGCCCTCCCTGAGGTAGTCGAAGGGGCATGGGAGGCTCTCGGAGCACCTACCCTGTCTTCAGACCCAAATAAGAAAATTGGCCGCGGTCTGGCTATAAGTATGACGAGCTATGGCCGGCTGGTCTTTCTCCATGACACTTCATCTTCGTATGTCAAGGTGGAAATGGATGGAAGTGCGATAATCAAGTGTGGTGTTCCGGATCTCGGCGGTGGTCAAGCCTCCTCTCTCTGTCAGATCGTGTCTGAGGTATTGGGTATTCCTCTGTCAAAAATAAAAATCTACATTAGCGACACAGCATTCACTCCTTTGGCCGGAACTACTACGGCCACACGGCAGCTCTATATGTCCGGAAACGCCACACTCAAGGCATCAAGGGAATTGAGGTCCACGCTTATAGCCAAAGCAGCCGAGATTATGGGGGCGCGTCCTCAAGCCCTGGACCTTGAAAATGAAATGGTCGTTGAACGTACATCGGCAAAACGTTCCCTGCCTTTAGCGGAGGTCATAGCAAAGTGTGCCGCTGACGGTGCCCCACTGTATGCTGAGGCCCAATTCAATGCTCCTTTTGGTGAGGTACCGGTTCTGTCGGATATAAAGGGGCAGGTTCTACCCGACTTCACTTTTGGGGCCCACGCTGTTGAGGTTTCCGTTGATGTAGAAACGGGAGAAGTTGAAGTGTCGAAGATTTTTTCTTCGTATGACGTAGGGAAAGCTATTAATCCGCTAAGTGTTGAGGGACAAATGGAAGGGGGAGCTATTTATAACCTGGGTTATGCCCTCAATGAGGAGATAATTCTAGAAAAGGGCATCACCAAAACCCCTTCGCTTACTGAGTATATATTGCCCACATCTCTGGATGTTCCAGACGTAGAGACCATAATCCTGGAATCTGGGGGCGGGCTGGGCCCGTTTGGCGCAAAAGGCATAGGAGAACCTGCTTGCAATTCTATCGCACCGGCTATCACCAATGCTATCTACGATGCCGTAGGAGTACGAATTCGCAGTCTGCCGGCTACGCCGGAAAAGATATCGGGCTTCACGAATTAGGGAGGGATTTTCAACATTTATAAACATAATCCATCGAACAAATGAGACACACTACTATTGCAAGGGATAAGGAGAAACGAATGGTTCAAGAAATAGCCGAGGTGAAGACTGTGGAGCGTAAACTTAAGGATGAAAGATTGAAGGTAAACTTTGGCGGTGTCATCCTGGATAACCCGATCATCGTTGGTTCAGCGACGCCTAGCTGGGATGGGGAGACCGCACAACGGGCCATCGCCGCTGGCGCGGCCGCCGTAGTGCCCAAATCAATTGGGGCGCCCCAACGCTTCGCCCAGCACCCCCGTTGTGGGCGGATGCGTCTGGTACGTCTGGACAAGGGGCGACCCTTCGGGATGATCAACCTGGAGCTATACACGACAATGGACACTGTGGCCTGGCTCAGCAAAGAGCTCGAGGTGGCCGCAGCGGGAGGGGCCAAAATAATATGCAGCATCGTCGCTCAGCCAGATCCGGCCGATACGGCCAAACTGGCTCGTCTCCTAGAATCCACCGGACTTATAGCTTTGATCGAAATCAATGCCTCTTGCCCAATGCCAGATGCCCAGGTTGGCTTCCGTATGGGGCAAGACCCCCAACTGGTGCACAACGAGGTGTTAGCCGTCAAAGAAGAGATTGAAACCATCCCTGTGGGCATAAAGCTCACCCCCAATGTGGGTGATCTGGTACCTGTAGCGAAGGCCGCTAAGAGTGCCGGCGCCGACTTCCTCACCATCAGCAACTCTGTGCGTTCCTTCGCCGGCGTAGATATCGAAACGGGGCTACCAAAATTACCCGCCTATGGTGGCTACACCGGCCCGGCCATCAAGCCCATCATTCAGCGCCACGTCTCCGAGGTGGCCAGAGCTGTTGATATACCCATCTCGGCCGTCGGTGGAGTGATGAATTGGAGCGATGTAGTGGAGTACATCATGCTCGGGGCCACCACAGTGCAGACGGTCACCGCCGTCATGTGGAATGGCTATGAGAAGCTGGGGCAGCTCGTCGCTGGTCTGCGGGACTTTATGGTGCGCAAGGGCTACCAGAGCATCGAGGAGTTCCGGGGCATCGCCCTTCCGCACATCATGACCATTGATGAGTACGCCAAACGACTGCCAAAGCGCGTCGCCATCGACCGCGACCTCTGTACCAAATGTCTGTTATGCGTCAGATCGTGCTTCTACAGCGCCCTGGCCTTCACCACTGAGATGGTACTGACCCCAGAGAACTGCGATGGGTGCGGGCTCTGCGTGGAAGTATGCCCGCCTAAGGCCTTGAGATTGGAGTGATTCAAGTGTCACTAATAAGCATCCGAGGGGCCATTGACCTGCATATGCACCCTTATCCCGACCTCTTCCCTCGCCTGGCGGATGACCGAGAGGTAGCCCAGGCAGCTGTGCAAGCTGGATTAAGGGCCATTTTGCTCAAGTGCCACGTGGAAAGCACGGCCAGCCGAGCCTACCTGTTGCGAGCCGAGTTTCCGGACATCAGTATCTTTGGGGGCATCGTCCTCAACACCTATGTGGGTGGCATCAACCCTGCCGCCGTAGAGGCATGTTTGCAGCTTGGCGGCAAAGAGGTCTGGATGCCGACC
Organism: Chloroflexota bacterium; assembly: GCA_023475225.1. Lineage (NCBI taxonomy): Bacteria > Bacillati > Chloroflexota > Chloroflexota bacterium. The sequence continues at coordinate 94,450 of JAMCVK010000026.1, read as the reverse complement.
ATCGATTCCCATTATCATGCCCAAATTCACGGCTCCACCGGTCGCTACGACGTCCAGGCAGGAGCCTCCACCTCTAAAGAGGGTATAACCATTCTGTACGATGGGCGACTCGTACCAGAAGTCCATGAGGTGCTGGAGCTGATCGCCCAACACGAGGCTATTCTTGGCACAGCCCACCTCTCCCCGGCTGAGATCCAGGCCCTGGTGAGGGCAGCCAGAGAACACAAGGTCGAACGGATCTTAATCACCCACCCCTATTTCAAGGTACCCAATCTTGACCTTCCTTTCCTGCAAGAGATGGTCAGGTTGGGGGCCAAGGCGGAGTTCGGCTATTGCACCGTCTCCAGCATGTGGGCCTATGCCTCGGTGGATAAGATAAAGAGCTCGATTCAAGCCCTGGGGGCAAGCAACTGTGTGTTGATGAGCGACGCCGGTCAGACGCACAATCCGCTGCCTCCAGAGGCCCTGCGCCTATTCGCCCAAATGCTTTATGAAAAGGGCATCGCTGAAGCCGAGCTGGAGACTATGCTGATCAAAAATCCCAGCTGGCTGCTTAATCTACGATAGGAGCGAAGATGCTCTGGGAACGATACCTTCTGCCCCAATCTGTGGAGGAGGCCCTAGCCATCCTGGCCGAATATCGAGGCCAGGCCAGGATTGTGGCCGGTGGCACCGATCTCATCGTCGAGCTCAAACAACGCCAACGCCGCCTGCGGGCCCTGGTCGATATCACCCATATTCGCTCCCTACACTATCTGGAAGCGAACAATGGGCTGGTAAGGATAGGGGCCACGATCACTCACGCCGAGGCAGCCGCTTCCCAGATGCTGCAAGAGTACGCTCCAGTGCTTTCGCAAGCATGCGCCCAGGTTGGCGGACCTCAAATTCGTAATATGGGGACGCTGGTGGGTAACGTGGTAAACGCCCAACCAGCGGCCGATGGGGCTTTAGCCCTGGTGGCTCTCGAGGCGATGGCTTCTATCTCCTCCCTGGAGGGGGAGCGCAAGGTGCCCATACGGGAGCTCTACCGGGGAGTAGGGCTCTCAGCCGTGGACCCCAGCCGTGAAATAGTCACCGCATTGGAGTTCCACCTTCCCGAACCAGCCAGGGGGAGCGCCTTCCAGCGTTTGGCCAGGCGCCGTGCCCTGGCCCTACCCATCCTGAACGCGGCTGTGGTGCTCTCGGCTGACCTGGCCGCACAACGATTCCGCTGGGTGCGCATCGCCCTGGGTCCGGTAGCTGTAGTGCCATTCCGCCCAGAACAAACAGAGAGGCTACTCCATGGTGGCCGCCTCGGCGATGAGGCGTTGATTAATGAGGTCGCCGAGCTCATTTCTCTCGAATCTAATCCCCGAGACAGCATCAGAGGCGGAAGGGAATACCGCAAAGAGATGGTGAAGGTGCTGGTGAAGCGGGCTATCAAAGGGGCTTTGCATGTAGCGGGGGTCGGGCATGACTAAAGAGAGGATCAAAATGATACTGAACGGCTCCCCAACGGTGATTGAGGTAGAGCCGGATATGCTTTTGGTGGATGTACTGCGCGATCATTTGGGGCTGAAGGGAACCAAGATTGGCTGTGGCAAGGGCGATTGTGGCGCCTGTACGGTCATCATGGACGGCAAGGCCGTTGCCTCCTGCCTGATACCGGTCGGCAAAGCGAAGGGAACTCATATAATGACCGTAGAAGGGCTAGGGACAGCGGAAAGGCTGCATCCCCTCCAGAAGGCCTTCATCGAGGAGGGGGCGGTCCAGTGTGGCTTCTGCACGCCGGGGATGTTGATGACGGCGAAGGCGCTTCTCGATGAGAACTCTCGCCCCACGCGGCCGGAGATCAGGCTGGCCATCTCCGGTAACCTCTGCCGTTGTACCGGCTACCAGAAGATCATCAAGGCCATAGAGGCAGCCGCAGAGGTGCTGTCTGTTCAGGCGAAGAAGGAGTGAGGAAGGGGATGAGTGGTGCTGGATCAGCCAAAATCGAGCAAGGCATTCCCGAGTTTCACGTAATCGGTCAACCCCTCCCTCGGGTCGATGCCTTAGAAAAGGTCCTGGGCAAACCGGTCTATGCTGGCGACCTCACCTTTCCCCATATGCTCCACGCCAAAGTGTTGCGGAGCAAATATCCCCATGCCCTGATCCACGGCCTAGATACCAGTAGGGCCAAGGCCCTGCCTGGGGTGGCCGCCGTCCTCACGGCCGCTGATATCCCAGGGGTGAATCGCTATGGACTGGCCGTCGAGGATCAGGAGGCTCTGTCCACCACCAAGGTCCGCTCCATCGGCGACGCGGTGGCCCTGGTCGCTGCTGAGACGGAGGAGATAGCCCTGAAGGCTTTGGACCTGATCCAGGTGGATTACGAAGAGCTGCCAGGCGTTTTCTCGGCAAAGGAGGCCCTGCAGCCGAATGCCCCTAAGGTGCACGAGAAGGGGAACCTGCTCCAACATACCAAGATACGCAAAGGTGACGTCGAGGCTGGCTTCCGCGCCGCCGACGTCATCGTCGAGAACACCTACCAAACCCAACACGTCGATCATTGTTATCTGGAGACCGAATCTGGTGTGGCCGCTCTGGACGAGAGGGGCTATCTGACCATCTGGTCAGCCAATCAATACCCCTTCCGCGACCGGCGCCAGGTCGCCCCAGTGGTTGGCCTGGACATAAATAAAGTACGCGTTATCCAAGCCGTCACAGGCGGGGCCTTCGGCGGCAAGGATGATGTCACCGTGGAGATACACCTGGCCCTACTGGCAGTCCATACTAAACGTCCCGTGCGTTTGGTATGGAGTCGAGAGGAATCGTTCCTCGCTCATACCAAGCGCCACCCCATCACTATCGAATATAAGAGCGGAGCCAAGAAAGATGGGAAACTGACAGCGGTCGAGGTGAGGGTCTACGGTGATACCGGAGCCTACGCCTCCCTGGGACCGTACATCGTCAAGAAGTGTGGCATCCACGCTCCTGGGCCGTATTACATACCCAACATCAAGGTAGATACCTACTGCGTCTACACTAACAATATCTTCAGCGGTCCGATGCGGGGCTTCGGCGTTGTCCAGGCGGCCCTCGCCCATGAGTCACAAATGGATATCCTGGCTGAGCGTTTGGGCATGTCACCCCCGGCCATCCGTATGGTCAACGCCCTTGACGTCGGTCTAACCACGTCCACAGCCCAGGTGCTCCACCATAGTATCGGAGTGAAACCGACTCTGCGGGCGATCCAAGAATACATGGAGAAGAACGGCTACACCTGGAGACGACCATGAAGAAGCGTGGAATAGGCATAGGCACGATGCTCTATGCCATTGGCTTCGGCTTCAACCGCCCAGACATCGCCTCGGCCTTGGTGGAGATAGCTGAGGATGGTACAGCCACAGTCATCACCGGTTGTGCCGAGCTGGGTCAGGGTTCCAACACGGTGCTTTGCCAAATAGTGGCCGAGGAGCTGGGTATACGCTACGAAGATGTGCGCATCGTTCACGCTGATACAGCCGCCACCCCCGATGCTGGGCCGACCACCGCCAGCCGACAGACCTACGTATCTGGTAACGCTGTCAAGCTGGCGACGGCTGATGCGAAGAAGGAGATCCTCAATCTGGCGGCCGAGATGCTGGAGACCTCAGCGGATATCCTCGTCGTCAAGGACCGCACCATCTATGTCAAGGAGAAACCAGCACTATCGTTACCCTTCGCTAAGGCAGCTAATGAGGCCCATCGGCGAGGCAGGCGCTTTATCGGCTTCGGCTGGTACAATAACACGACGAAGGATGTGGATCCGGAGACCGGCCTGGGAGATGCCTATGCTACCTACCTATACGCTACTCATTTTGCCGAAGTAGAGGTGGATACTGAAACAGGCGAGGTCACCGTGCTCAACTTCGCCACAGCCCACGACGTCGGCAAGGCCATCAACCCACTGAACATCGAGGGACAGGTAGAGGGCTCCGTTGCGATGGGGCTTGGCTATGCTCTCCAGGAAGAGATCATGCTCGAGCACGGACAGATCCTTACACCCTCACTCTCCGAATATTATATTCCCACCGCCCTGGATATGCCCGATGACATTACCACCTTCATTGTGGAGGAGGAGGAACCAACCGGGCCTTTTGGGGCCAAGGGATTGGGCGAGGCTGGAGCCATCCCCACCGCCCCAGCCATCATCAATGCCATCTACGATGCCGTCGGCGTGAGGGTCACCAAGTTGCCGGCGACAGCCGAGCACATTCGCTCTCTGCTACGTCACAAGGAGGCTCAGGGACATGTTGCGGGGGAGGCGCGTTAGTTTTCATACAGGTCGAACATGGGGTTCCAAGGGGGCATCCGCCGAAGGCGGACCTGCGGCGGATCTGGGGATGTGCCCCAGAACACAAAAAGCCCGCAGGGCTACCTTGAATTCGCCGAAGGCGGATTTGGGGGAGACATTCAAGACCCTCAGTTAAGAGGAGAAAACACATGCGTTTACTGGAATTCCCTCTTGAGGAAATACAAGCTCGTATCCAGCGTCTCCAACAAAGCATGGAGAACGCGGAATTGGCAGGCACAGTGATCACTGCCGAGAGCAACTTCTACTACTTTAGCGGCTACAGGACGCACACGCCCTGGTCTACCTTTGCCAGGGCAGTCTGGCTCTTCGTACCAGCGAAGGGTTCAGCAGTGTTGCTTGTCCATCGCTTCGTCGAGCCCGAAGCGCAGGCTCGTTCTGCCGTTACTGATGTCCGTTGCTATGATAGCCTGACCGGGACCCCACTGGATCAAGTGGTGGAGATTATAGCGGAACTTGGTATGGACCGTGGCCGCATTGGGTGGGAGCTAGGGTACGAGCAAAGGCTGGGGGTCGCCCCCCAAGAATTCGAAGGTCTGCGCAGGATGCTGCCATTAGCCAGGTTCGAGGATGCGTCCGCTCTGATCTGGAGCCTGCGGATGATTAAGTCTGTGGCGGAAATTGCCTGCCTTCGCCAGGCTTGCCAAGCCACCGACTGGGCCCTCAGCCACATCTTTGCCGAAATCCGCGAGGGGATGACAGAGAAGGAGATCTCCAGGCGAGCCTCTGCCCTGATGTTGGGGGCAGGCGCCGAGGCTCCTGGCTTTGTGATCATCGTTTCCGGTGAGGGAAACTACGAGCGCATCAGTGGCATAGCCACAAACCGCCGCATAGAAAGAGGGGATATGGTCTGGCTTGATCTCAGCGCCGTCGTTGGGGGGTACTGGACCGATTACTGCCGTGCTGGGGTGGTTGGCGGGCCGACGGATGAGCAACGGAAACTGCAAGCCATTGTCCATGAGGTGACGATGAAGGCGGTGGCGAAAATCGCTCCTGGCGTTCCGGTTGCTGAAATTGCCCGGGAATGCGCCCGCGGGATGCAGGAGTACGGGTTCGATCCCAGCTTTGATTGCGGGCGTATGGGCCACGGCATTGGACTGAACAGCACCGAGCCACCGCACGTTGCTACCTATGATAACACTATCCTGCAGCCCGGCATGACCATCACCGTGGAACCGGGTATTGTAAACGAGCGGGGCGTTTTCGACATTGAAGAGAACGTAGCGGTTACCGAAAGGGGCTATGAAATATTGTCTAAGGCTAGTCGGGAGTTACACACTATTAGTGGGAGCTAGGCGGAAAGGTTATGTTAGATATCGAACATCTTGCTGATGAAATATTCGTCTGTGACATCCTGATTGTGGGTAGTGAGGGGGCTGGGGCCAGAGCCGCTCTAGGTGCAGCCAGGAAAGGGCTACGAGTAGTGGTAGCAACCAAGGGTGTCCTGGGCAAGTCAGGGGCTACACTCACAGCAGACGCGGATATTGATATCGACAGCCGAAGTGCGGCGGAACTGTTCGGCCTACCCGGGGACCTGAGGGACAGTCCGCTGAAGTTTGCCAAAGACATGGTTAAAGAGGCCGAGTACATTAACAATCAGCATCTAGTTAAGATTCACTGCGAAGAAGCGCCAGAACGTGTGCGCGAGATTGTGGACTGGGGAGCCCGTATTGATAAGCTGACCCATGCGCCAGGGCACACCTACCCCCGCGGCATCTGGATCCCCGGTATAGATATCGCCCGTGTACTAAGCAAGGAGATCCGTAAACAGGATAACATCAGTGTGATTGAGCACATGATGGTCACTGATCTCTTGCAGAAAGATGGGCGGGTAGTGGGCGCCTGCGGTATCAACATTGCCACTGGCCAGTTCTATGTGTTTAAGGCCAAGGCGGTGATCCTGTGTACCGGCGGGGCCATGCGGATATACCCGCACACCACTGCACCAGAAGAACTGACAGGGGACGGTCTGGCTGCGGCCTACCGCACCGGAGCAGAGCTTATTGATATGGAATTCCCCATGTTCCTTCCTTACACATTAATCAAGCCCGATTCTCTGGATGGGGTGGATTTTCCGTACCTGCTCAGTGCTTACCTGGAGGTACACGCTCTAAATCGGATGGGCGAGCGTTACATGAAGAGATGGGATCCCGAGCGCATGGAGCATAGTACCCGCGACGTGAATTCTATTGCGGCCATAGTCGAAGTTCTGGAGGGACGGGGTAGCCCGAACAATGGTACTTACCTTTCCCTGCACCACTTACCCAAGAATGTTCTGGACTACTCAGCAGAATGGTTCCCCGAAAATATTTCCCACTGGCGCTATGGTGGATTCAATATGAAACAGTTCCTGCCTGATCTCGCCCAGGACGCGCTGGAAACTGCGCCAGCGTGCCACTTCTGGAACGGTGGGGTTCGAATCAATGAGCAATGCGAAACCACAGTTCCCGGTCTATACGCGGCTGGCGAGGGTACAGGAAGTATCATGGGAGCCAACCGAGTCTCCGGGAATGCGCTCACCATGACCCAGGTTTGGGGCCAGCGGGCCGGCTGTTTTGCCGCGGATTACGCGGTACAGGTGGGCGAGGTCGACGTAGATGTTGACCAGGTGGCCGCAATCAAGGCCCGCCTGTTCCACAGCCTGGAGGCTTCACACGGTGAAGATCCGGTCAAGACCCGCAAGGAATTGCAGAACATTGCCTGGATGAACGTTGGCGTTGTCCGTGACAAGGAAGGGTTGGAAGGGGGACTCTCACGTATTGAGGTTTTGCGGCGCGATATAATCCCCGACCTTTCTGTGAGCACCAAGACGAGACGGTACAACAAAGAATGGATAGAAGCCATTCAGTTAGAGAACATGGCCCTCGTCCTAGAGATGGTGGCCCGCAGCAGTTTGACCCGCGAGGAAAGCCGGGGAGCACTCTATCGGCGTGACTTCCCAAAGACGGATAATGTGAACTGGCTCAAGAATGTGGTGCTACGCCGGGAGAAGGAGGGGATGGCTGTTGAAGTCAGGGAAGTTGATCTTACTCACTTCCAGCCCAAGAGAGTTATCAGGGACTACGGCCTAAAGGAGTGAAACGGGTTGAGTGTGGAAAAAGCGAACAGCAAAATTGTAGTGCAGCGATTTGATCCCTCCGCAGATAAGGAGCCTTATTATCAAGAATATGAGATTCCGTATTCCAAGGGCACAACAGTCCTGAGTGCGCTGCGCTACATCTATGAGAACCTGGATCGCAGCCTGGCGTTTTACTCCTCGTGTCGAATCGGTAAGTGTGCTGGCTGTCATATTAAGGTGGATGGTCGCACCAGGTTGGCCTGCACGGCCGTCATTGAAGACGACGTTACCCTGGAACCAAAGAAGGGAACGGTCATCCGGGATCTGGTGGTAGAAACTTTACCTGGTGATAAGTGAGAAGCAAGGGGGTAGTCCAGAAGGGGGATGACCCTTTCTGGGAGTCCTTCGAAGGGGCAACCACGAGGGTTGCCCCAGATGGGGCAGGGGCAAGCCCCGCTCCTACATTTTCTGTTCCCCCCCTTCTTCCACAGGAATAAGGGGGTAGTCCAGAAGGGGGATGCCCCCCTTCTGGGAGGGTCCTAGGGCTCCGCCCTAGCCCATACCCCCCCTTCTCCCTTCCAGGGAGAAGGGGGCAGGGGGATGAGGGCTTAATACTAGATAGGAAGGTTCTATGCTAACCGAACTACCACAGCATATTGTCAACGGACTGATCATCGGTGGCATCTACGCCTTGATGGGCGTCGGTCTGACCCTGATCTTCGGTATCATGAACGTGGTCAATTTCGCTCATGGCGAGCTCTATATGCTCGGCGCGTACGCTATCTTCCTCTTCAACATTATGTCAGGCATAAATTTCTTTCTGGCCCTTCCCTTGGCCATCCTGGCCCTGATGATCCTGGGAGCAGTGAGCGAGAGGCTGGTTCTGCGGCCGCTGCGGGCGCAGGTGATCTTCATCCCGATGCTGGCTACAATCGGACTATCGGTTTTCTTTCAGAATCTGGCCCTCCTGATCTGGGGTGGTACGCCCAAACCGATCCCCGATCCCTTCTCCCCTTCGCCGATCGTTCTTGGTCCCATCTACGTCACGCCAATCCGCTTATTCATCATGGTCGTTACTTTCGCTCTTATCTTGGGAGTACATCTATTCCTCCAGAAAACCAGGATGGGCAAGGCCATGCGGGCGACGTTCCAGGACCGAGAGACAGCGGCCCTATTGGGAGTGAACATTGATGTGATCTATGGGCTCACCTTCGCCATCGGAGCCGGGCTGGCCGCTGCCGCTGGGGCCCTCTTGGGACCCCTTTTCTTGGTCTTTCCTACTATGGGAGAACTGGCTGCAATGAAGGCCTTCGCCGTAGTTATCATGGCCGGACTGGGTAACTTTCCTGGGGCCATTGCGGCCGGGCTGATCCTGGGCGTAGCCGAGAGCCTTGGAGCGGGCTACATTTCCTCAGGCTATAAAGATGCTATCGGTTTTATCGCCATCATCCTGGTGCTCACATTCAGGCCAGCCGGGCTATTTGGAAGGGTGAGTCGAGTCGGATGAGCTATTTAAAGAATTGGCCCCTAGGCGTCATCTTAGCCATCCTTATCCTGGCTCCTCTCATAGTCAAGGACGAGTACTTTATCCACATACTGGTTATGTCTGGCATCTTCGTCATCCTGGCTTCCAGTTTGAACATCATTCTCGCTGTGGGGCAACTAAACCTTGGCCATACGGCCTTCTTTGGGCTGGGGGCCTTCACCTCCGGTTTGCTATCGGTCAAATTGGGGATACCCTTCTGGATCGGACTGCCGGCCGCTGGTTTAGTCTCTGCCTCAGTGGGTTACGCCATTGGCCTGATCAGCCTCAAGATGAGAGGCGCCTACTTTGTCCTGGTAACTATCGGGTTCGCCGAGGTCATGCATCTGATTTGCCTCAACTGGATTGATTTGACTGGTGGGCCGATGGGACTGGCTGGAGTGGCGCCGCCGAGCCTACATATTCCTTACTTACTGGATACACATTTCCGAGGGAGAACCCCTTACTACTATCTAATCCTGGCCCTGGTCTTGATCACCCTCTACGTTGCCCACCGCATGTTCAACTCGCGCCTGGGCCGGGCGTTTGCGGCCATCAACCAGAATGAGAGCCTGGCTGAGTCTATCGGCATCAGTGCTTTCCAATACTCTCTTTTATCCGTCGTTGTAGCCACCTTCTTTGCTGGTTTGGCCGGTAGCTTCTACGCTCATTACGTGACCTTCCTCAGCCCGGATCTCTTCAGTTTTCCCTACACGGTCACGATAGTGATTATGACCATCGTCGGTGGGGCGGGCACGCTCCTGGGGCCAGTCGTCGGTGCGGTAGCCTTCACCATTTTGCCGGAACTGCTGCGGGCCGTAGCCGCCTACCGCATGATATCCTACGGTCTCCTCCTAATTTTAGCGATCATTTTCATGCCCCAAGGGATCGTCCCCGCCCTTGGTGGGCTTCTAAAACGAGGGCGCCTGGCCGTCCGGAATGTGACGGCTGGTCTGGATTATAGAAAGAGTTCAAGCCGCAGAAAGGAAGAAATTGATCTCTCTGAAAGTCGATAATTTAACCGTTTACTTTGGGGGACTGGCGGCGGTCGATGGGGTGAGCTTCGAAGTAGGCGATAGGGAGATCCTGAGCATGATCGGCCCTAACGGTGCCGGTAAGACGACAGCTTTCAACCTCATAACTGGCTTCCTGACACCGACAAGCGGCCGGGTATTCTATAAGGACCGAGACATAACCGGGATGAAGCCTCATCAGATTGCGAATATGGGCATTGTCCGTACCTTCCAAAGGACCTCCGTATTCGCCGAGGCCACTGTTCTGGAGAACGTGATCATTGGATGTCACCGCAAACTGACCTGTGGCTTCTGGGGTGCTCTGTGTAACACGAGGGCTATCCAGGCGGAAGAGCAGCGTGCCAGGCGGAAAGCGCTGGAGGTGCTGGAGTTTACCCAATTGACTCATCATCAGAATGAACTGGCCAAGAATCTGCCCTACGGTGAGCAGCGGTTACTGGAGCTGTCCATCGCCCTGGCCGCGGAGCCAGAAATGTTACTGCTCGATGAGCCAGGAGCAGGCATGAACCCGGTGGAGAAGGAACGATTGACAGGGCTCGTGAGCCGGATTCGCGACAGTGGTATAAATGTACTCCTTGTGGAACACGATATGAAATTCGTTATGGGCATATCAGATCGCATCATTGTATTGAACTATGGCAAGAAGATCGCCGACGGAACCCCTAAAGAGATACAGAGGAACGAAGCTGTGATCGAGGCCTATCTAGGCAGGGGGACCTACAGTGCTTAAGGTAGACAGCATCGATACCTACTATGGACACGTCCAGGCGTTGCGCGGACTCTCCCTCGAGGTACAGCAGGGTGAATTGGTCACCCTAGTCGGGGCCAATGGCGCGGGCAAAACGACAACCTTAAAGACCATTTCCGGGCTCATCACCCCAGCTACAGGCAACATAGAGTTCCTCAGAAAGCGCATAGATGGACTATCACCTAACGCTATCCTTCGTCTGGGCATCGCCCATTGCCCGGAGGGGAGAAGGGTCTTCCCAGATATGACTGTGCTGGAGAATCTGGAGATGGGTGCTTACGTTCGCCATGATAGGCAGGAGATAAGGCAGGATTTGGAGCGGGTCTTCACTCTCTTCCCTCGTCTGGCCGAGCGCAGAAGTCAGCTGGCCGGTACCTTGAGTGGCGGTGAACAGCAGATGCTGGCTATTGGACGGGCTCTCATGTCCAGGCCGAAGCTCATGATGTTTGACGAGCCATCGCTGGGGCTGGCCCCTTTCTTGGTGGAAACAGTGGCCAAAATCATCCTAGATATTCACCGGCAGGGGACAACAGTTCTGCTGGTGGAACAGAACGCCCGCCTGGCCCTTAGCATGGCCGATCGGGGTTATGTGTTGGAGACAGGGACCGTCGCCTTGCATGGCCAGGCTAAAGATCTCCTAGAGAACGAGCACGTTAAAAAAGCTTACCTGGGGGGATAAGGCTGGCTAGCGCCCCCTCTCCCGCCGGGAGGTCAAGGAGATTGTAGAGGCGATGGGGTGTGCAGAGAGGGACAGAGCCCCCTCTGCTGGGGTTTGGGGTGTCCCCAAACCTCTATCCCCCTCTCCTGCCAGATATGGGGAGGTCAAGGAGGGACCACCCTTCTGGGGGTCCTTCGAAGAAGGATAGGGCTCCGCCTCGAAGAGTCTTCGACCTAGCCCATAACCCTCCTGGAGCAGGGGGTAGTCCAGAAGGGGGATGACCCCCTTCTGGGAGGGTCCTAGGGCTCCGCCCTAGGACCCAATTCCCCCCTTCTCCCGCTTTGGGAGAAGGGGGAAGGGGGGATGAGGGCATCAATCCAAATGGAAGGAGGTGGTTCAAAGCAAAGGCTAAGTGGACTTCCAATCGAGCAGAGGTACCCGTAGGTTAGGCGAATTTCTTGGACAGAGATGGAGTGCAGTTAGACAAGATCAGCCCGTTGGGCTAAATTCTTCAAGGAGGTATGGTGGAGATGAAAAGGTTACACCTGTTTCTGAGTCTGATGACGATAATCGCCTTAGTTAGCGCCTTCATCGTTGGTTGTGCACCGGCAGCGCCACCAACACCCACTCCCACTAAGCCCGCTCCGACCCCTACGGTGGCTGCGGCGGTGCCTACGCCAACCAAGGCGGCCCCCACACCGGCGCCCGCTCCCACACCAACCAAGGCGGCCGCTGAACCAATCAAGATAGGCGTCCTTGAACCACTGAGTGGACCTGTAGCCGCCTCCGGCAACTATGTGGCCACCGGCGCTAAGATCGCCGCGGCGAAGATCAACGCTACCGGTGGTGTACTGGGGCGCCCAATCCAGTTGGTCATCGAGGATACCAAGAACGACCCTGCTGAGGGCGTCAATGCCGCTGAGAAGATCATCACCAGGGATAAGGTACCGGTGATCATGGGCTGTTGGGGCAGCTCGGTGACGCTTGCCGTGATGCCCGTCCTGAAAAAGTACGGCATCCCTATGCTGGTGGAGACCTCAAGCTCGATCAAGATCACTCAACCGGCCACGCCGGGGAGCGATTGGGTATCCCGCATCAGCCCCACGAGTGAGCTGGAGGCATTGGGCGTCGAAAACGCTCTGGTGAAGAAGCTCGGCTTCAAGAAGGTATACTTCCTGGCCGTCAATAACGACTGGGGTCGTGGCGCCGTCACCGCTTTCTCCGAGGTGGTTAAGCGCCAGGGCGGTGAGGTAGTAGGGGCTGAGTATATGGACCAGGCCGCCGTTGACATTTATCCCCAGCTGACCAAGATCAAGGGCTCCGCGGCTGATTCTATGATTGTGACCACCGATGCCGGACAGATGGCCAAGATCGCCCAGCAGCGCACCGAACTTGGCTTGAAGATCCCCATCATAGTCACAGGGGGAAGCGCTCCCGTGGAGTCCATCATCGAGCTGGCTGGGGCGAAGGCGGCCGAAGGGATCTATGTTATTCAGTTCTTCCTGCCCTTCGCCCCCCAAACGGCCGGCAATGTTGAGGATGCGAAGTACTTCATCGAGGAGTACAAGAAATCAGGACAGGCCTGGATCGGTGCTGCGGAGAGTAGCCGTGGTTGGGATGGCATCAAGGTGATCGCTAAAGCCATCGAAAAGGCTGGTAGCCTGGACCCGCTGAAGATCCGCGATGCGATGCGTCAGGTTGAGTTAGATGGCATCACTGGGCACGTCAAATTCGACCAGAACGGTCAGAGCAAACCAAACATCTTAGTGGCCCAGGTCAAGGATGGCAAGCCAACCTACGTGGAACTGAAGTAGACTGGAGATTAGGTTCGCGGGTGTCATTCAGGGCCTCGTCTTGGGTGGGGGGCGCTCTGCGCCCCCCACCCAAGACCTACTCAATGATAACGCTTGACCTCAAAGCGATAGAGCTGCACTGGCTCAGCCGCAGCTATGCCCGCCTTACGGCGGGCAATATCTAGCTGTTGCTCAACAGTGTTTACCCCCTCTAAATCAGGCAGAAGGAGCCCACGTCGCCGTCCGGCCTGAACGATAACCCCATATCTCTTAGGATCCAGCTCCTGCAGACCCTTTACCCGCTCCGGCTTGGTCAGGACATCGACACTATAGACGACATCTCCCAGCTCCGCAGGTTCTACTGGCAGAAAGCGAGGATCCCGCGTGGCCGAACTGATCGCATTGTGAATGATCTCCATGGCCACGTTGGGCTGGGTCGGCTCAAAGGTGCCGATGCAACCCCGCAGCTCACCAAACTTCTTGAGCGACACAAAGACGCCGGCTCTCTCTTGCATCTCCGGCGTCAACCCCTTCGGCGGTGGGATGACCCGCCCCTCTCGAACGTAAGCCTCCACGGCCTGTTTAGCCAATCGAACCAAAGGGTGCACTGTCACTGCTCCAGAGGCACCGCCAGGGGTAGGCTGCCCTTGCTGCTCATTTTGATCCCCCTGGCCAGCTATCTCTTTACCATCAACCGTGTATGCAGCCACCATATAGCCAACCCCGAAGGGCCCTTCGTAAGAGAGAAGGCGTGATTTCACCCTTAATCCATCCAAACTGCCCATCAGAATGATAAACGAACGCAGCCCACACTCCCCAGCGCGTTCTACCAGCTCCCCCTCCAGGTGCATCAAGGTCTGGGCATCGGCTTTCTCCATCGCCTCAACTACTTTCTGGTCGAAGACCTTCCCCATTGGATCATAGCCAGCCGGCGCACTGGGCAAAAGACGATGAGATAGATCACCACTGGCCACCAGAGCGACCCGCTTTCCCGTCCTCTCTGCTGCCTTCTGAATAGCCTGACCGAAGAGGAAGTGTTTTTCATAAGAGAGCCAGGAGAAGGTGAGTGGGACGACCGGTAGGTCGGGAAGGCCCTCCCTCAGGTAGTACATGGGGACGAGCACGCCCCAGTCTGCACTGTAGGCGAAACGCCCTTCGCTGATCAAAACAACCGGTACTCCGGCTGCCTCAGCTTCCTCTTTAATAGCCGTGGCCAGGGGTAGATCATTCTGGAAAGAAAGAGCGACCGAGCTGACCCCAAAGTGACTGAAATCACCCTCGAACGAGGGCGCCGCGACTATACCCATACCGCGCTGTTGAGTCGGACCGTGCGGGCTGATGATGACGATGGATTGCGGTGTGGCCCCCGCCATGTCACGGGCTAACTCTTTCAACGCCTTCGTCGTTGCTTCCACCCGACGCAGCTCCCCCCGCCCAATCTCCGGAATGATAATCGGTGGATGAGGCACGGCACAACCAAAAACGATACCAGACATGTTACCACCTCCATTCCAGGGAGGCCATTAAACCCCCCTCACGTTCAAATCAGCTCCGCAATAGCGACATTTGCCCCCCTTCTCCACCGCCAGCACCTGCGTATGATAACCCGACCGTTGGATAACCAGATTTTGGCAACTGTAACAATGCGTACTTTCACCCTCCGCCCCCGGGACATTACCCAGGTAGACAAAATGCAAGCCCGCCTCCAGCCCGATGCGGCGCGCCCGTTGGAGAGTGGCCAGGGGCGTTGGTGGCACGTGCGTCATCCTGGCGTGAGGATAGAAACGAGTGACGTGCCAAGGGGTATTCGCGCCCAGGTTATCCTTTACCCAAACGGCCAGCGCCCTCAGCTGCTCAGCATCATCGTTGTAACCGGGGATAACATTAGTTATTACCTCGATATGCATGTTCCACTTATCCTTAGCCCGCAAGGTGACTTCAAGGATGCCCCGCCAGCGGCGGAGATGGCAAACCTGGCGGTAAAAATCATCGGTGAAACCCTTGAAATCAGCCCGAAAAGCATCCAGGTAGGGGCCAATGGTATCCAGCGCCTCAGGCGTTATGTAACCATTCGTCACATAAACGGTATATAACCCATCGGCTTTAGCCAGTTTAGCCCCCTCAAGGGTATATTCAAACCAGATGGTCGGCTCGTTATACGTCCAGGAGATACCACCACAGCGATGGCGCTTGGCCAAGGCCACGGATCGAGACGCCGATAGCTCCTCGCCTTGTATCCGCCGCCCCTCAAGAAGCGGACTGAGCCCGTTATGCTCGGCATAAGAGATGTGCCAATTCTGGCAGTGCTCACAACGGAAGTTACAACCCCACGTTCCCAGGGAGAGCGCCTGGCTGGCTGGATAGAAATGAAAAAGCGGCTTTTTTTCGATGGGGTCGATGGCGATGGAGGAGGTTTGGTTATAGATTAGGGTATAGAGGACACCATCACGATTCAACCGCGTTTTACAATAGCCAACCTTGCCAGGAGCGACCTTACAGCGCCACTGGCAGATGTGACATTGCACCCACCCGTTCGCCAGCTTGTCGTACAGCATCGCTTCCTGCACGTCGTCCCCCTCAAGATACCTTGGCTCAATGAACAACCTTACTTACATTGTACCACCGCAGGGCGCGATATTAAAGGCAACCGTATTCACTCATCTAATTGCGATCATCGTCGATGCCTATACCCCCGTGAGATCATCGAAGGAGATGAGTTCCGGCATCAGTCTCGTCGATCCGACCTTGCCCGCTCGAGGACGGATCCTCCGGCGTTGGAACTTACGCGTGAATGCCGCGCTAAGAGCTGAAGGAGTTGCCAGTTGATAAGCCGGGCCGATCTGAACGAAAGAGTACTGGAGTGGGGCCTCCATGAGGATGTGGTAGAGAAAGACTACGTCATCGGGTAGGTGCTGGGGGGCCTCGGCTCAGACCCCAGGTGGGGACAGGGCATACCCCTGGAATCGGTTTGGTTTGCGGCCGCCAACCATCTTTGCGTGGAACTCGGCTATCCAGGGAGCATCAGGCTAATAGAGCCGTACAGTTTGCGGCGAACCGGAAGTGGTCGCCCAGGTCAGCCTGCTGCCCTTGGAGGACCAGAAGGAGCTCTTCCAGCTACTGGTGCGGGAGGTGGTGGTCTGGCCCTTCGAGCCGGAGCGGGAGGCGTCCCAGGAGCCGCCGGTCGAGGCGGCCAAGATGGCCGGAGCGAGGGCCTTCACAACAAGAATCCGCACCCGGTGGTACCGCGTGCGGATCGCCCTCTACCAACTCCCGAATGTGCCGAACCCCGCGAGTGTTAACCACTCCACGAAAAGTTCGGGATTTGGGGGAAATGGCTCCCCGAGCAGGATTCGAACCTACAGCCTAGCGGTTAACAGCCGCCCGCTCTACCGTTGAGCTATCGGGGAAGATGAATCACAATTTTAGCTCGAAGACACGCCCCACGCCAATCAGGGCCAGGAATAAAACCAGCCAGGCCACCGTCAAGGCTAAAATCTTCAATCCCTGCCCTACCCGCTTGGCCCACACGAGATAGCCGGGGTACCCCAGGACAAGAGAGGCGCTGATGATGGCCGAGATCACAAAGAGCAACAGAAAGAAAATCATCCCCACCGTCGGACCCATCTGGGCTAGCGCTGCTCCCTGGCTGAACAGCAACCAGGCCACCGCCCAACAGTATAGGGCCAGGGCTAAGGCCTGAACAAAGCTGATAGCACCTATGCGCAGAATGCCCACTGCCTACTGATTACCTCCTCTAGCCGATAGGGGACTTCTCACCCTTTCTGGCTGCCGAGCCAGGACTCGAACCTGGAACAACAGATCCAAAGTCTGGCGTGTTACCATTACACCACTCGGCAGAGCTTCTAACCTAACTTAACACCCCTAGCTTGCGTCCCAGAGCGTGGAGGTTGATTGACCAACCCCAGCCACAGATATGGGGCGTGAGGATGTGGGGGTCTGCCGGGTTCCACATGCGCTCTTTAATTACGCTCCAGGTGGGGCAGCGCAAGTCGTAGGGTAGGCCCAAAAAGGTCCCTACAGCCTTCACCTTGCCCTGTTTGATCAGCCACCTCAAGCCCACCAGCCAAGCTATGGCTACTAAGCCGGTCAGTATACCCCTCAAAAAGGAACCCTTCTTCATTTTGCCCTCCTCTTCCTCCGAGCGCCTGGTGCCGAAGGTCGGGATCGAACCGACACGGAGGTCGCCCTCCATCAGTTTTTGAGACTGACGCGTCTGCCTGTTCCGCCACTTCGGCGCGCCCCTTGGAGGCGACGAGCGGATTCGAACCGCTGGATAGAGGTTTTGCAGACCTCCGCCTTAACCACTTGGCCACGTCGCCGCTGGACCGAGGGCTAGCCCTCGGCACTCGGTGCGGGTGAGAGGACTTGAACCTCCACGGGAGTTGGCTCCCAACAGCCCCTCAAGCTGGCGCGTCTGCCTAATTCCGCCACACCCGCATATCCTTCCTGGCAGGAGTGGAGGGACTCGAACCCCCGACCAACGGTTTTGGAGACCGTCGCTCTACCATACTGAGCTACACTCCTATCCCAGGGACCGCTCTCTGCCCCAATCCCCAGGCTGGTGCCGAGGGGCAGAATCGAACTGCCGACACCGTGATTTTCAGTCACGTGCTCTACCAACTGAGCTACCTCGGCAACTCTACTTGCCAACGTACCCCTTATCTCCGCCACCGTGATTTTACCATATTTGCTGCTTCTAACGCAAGCGTTAGGAGAAGACGCCCTCACCACCTGACCCCCTCTCCAGCAAGGCGGGAAAGGGGGGATTGGGTTCTAGGGCTCCGCCCTAGAACCCTCGTTTGGATACCCTCATCCCCCTGCCCCCTTCTCCCTCCAGGAGAAGGGGGATATATAGGCTAGGGCAGGTCCCTAGAACCCTCTCAGAAGGGGGTTTGCCCCCTTCCGGACTATCCCTATTCCCCTTGCGGTAGCGGGAGAAGGGGGAAATAGGGCCTAGGTCGAAGACTCTTCGAGGCGGAGCCCCAGGAGGGGACCACCTCCTGGACTATTCCCTGCGGGAGGGGAGATTTTGTCTTGTTGGGGCGTTCAATTGAACGCCCCTGCTCAATCGTACTGGCGTATAGCCTCAAAGAGCATGCGCAAGAAAGCCTCTCTATCCAGGTCTACACCCACATCTACGTTGGGCTCCTTCTCTGTGACCCGCCGGAGGTCTACAACAGTGCGTCCGGCCGTAAATTCACCCCTGGTCTCCACATCCACGTGATATTTCTCAGTCCTCACTATCCCCGGCCGAATCACCTGCGCCACGGCCACCGCATCGTGAATGGGTGAGCCACCAAAATTGTAGACCTTATCGTGAAAACGACCGTAAAAGTCCAGCAGATCAGCGACCATCGTCGCCACCTTCTTGCCCATGGCCCTCATATCCTGCGCATGCTGGTGGGTGACGATGGCTTTATGTGTAACATCCAACCCTACCATGGTGAGAGGAAGCCCGCAGTTGAAGACGACGCTGGCCGCCTCTGGGTCAACAAAGATGTTGAACTCTGCCGCCGGAGTGATGTTGCCTTCCATGATGGCCCCGCCCATGAGCACGATCTCTTTTACGTTATCCTTGATTTTGGGTTCTTGGAGGAGGGCCATAGCTACATTGGTCAGTGGCCCGGTGGGGATCAGGGTGACCTTCTCCTGACTCTCTAGGATGGTCTTGATGATAAGGTCAACGGCATGCAGGGGCGACGGCTCTATGGTTGGTGTGGGGAGGATAGGACCCTCCAGTCCACTCTCGCCATGGACGTGCGGGGCGGTGACCAGAGGGCGTACGAGGGGACGGTCCATACCACGGGCCACCGGAACATTGCGGATCCCAGCGTAACTGAGAACCTTAAGGGCGTTCATGAAGGTTTTGTCCACGGTCTGATTGCCGGCCACAGTGGTGACGGCGGCCACGGCCAGCTCCGGGCGGGCAAAGGCCAGAAGGAGAGCGAGGGCATCGTCGTGGCCTGGATCACAGTCAATGATAACTTTCTGGGGCATAGTTTGTCCTCCTTTCGCTATTTTCGGCTCCCAGCAGTTGTACAGAATCGTAAGGCTGGAGCCTGCATCTGGCGCGCCATATGTAGGCTCCAGCAATAAGTAAACCTCGCTGAAGATCAGCCCACTTTATAATACTCTCGAATGAGGTGGGCCGGGAAGATACCTCTATTGGTAACTATTCCACTGATCAATCTGGGGGGTGTGACGTCGAAGGCTGGGTAGTAGCCCGCGACGCCATCGGCAGCGATCCTTTCCCCACCAAACGACAGCACCTCCTCCGGGTCCCTCTCTTCAATCGGGATGTCCTCTCCCCTGGGTGTATCACGGGCCGGTCCGCGGTAGCCCAGGATGTAGAACGGTATGCCGTGAAAGTGAGCGGCCAGGGCCAGCTGGAAGGTACCCACCTTGTTGGCCACTGAACCATCCATGGCGATGCGATCGGCTGCGGCGAAGACCTTCTGCACCATACCCCGGGACATGCAATACGCCGCCATACCGTCGGTGATGAGGGTCACCGGGATGCCCAGCTGGTTGATGGAGAACGAGGTCAGACGCTGACCCTGGAGGTAGGGACGGGTCTCCGTAGCTATCGCCTTAAGGCTTTTGCCCTTTTCTTGGGCAAACTTCAGCATGTAGAGCAGACCGGCTCCAGCGAAGCAGTGAGTCATAAGCAAATCCCCATCCTCTAAGAGGGTTTCGGCATGCTCTCCTGTCTTGCGGGCGAGCTCGTCCTTGCTATTGATAGCCTGGCGCAGAGCAGACTGGATGGCCTCAGCGGCCTCCTGGCCGCGCTCTAAGGCCTCCAGTCCCTGACCCAGGAGATTATCCAACATATCGAAGAGGTAGGAACCGGTTGGTCTCGTCTGTCTGAGTCGGGAAGCGGCCTGGCGCAGGGCTTGGCCCTGCGACTCCTTACGGCACTCTCGGGCTTGCATGGCTGTCAGGAGCAGTCCATAGCCGGCCGTTATGGCCAGGTCTCCTGCTCCCTGGACGACCATATCCTCGATGGCCTTGGACACCTCCTCATAGTCTCGGCAGCGGAGGAAGGTGACCTTGCGGGGCAGCTGTCGTCTATCCAGCAGGGCCACGCCATTTTGTTCCAGGCGAATCCAGTTGTCCGGATGTAAGAGGAGGGGTATCCCCTCTTTGGCTACACTCATCTTTGCTCCTTTTTCTTGTAATCAGTCTGCTTAAGGACCACCGAACCTGGCCTAAGCCTTGTCCTGCTTAGCGAGGGTGCAGATGGCCTCGATGGCAATATCGATCTCTCTATCGACGGCCTCCCAAACGACTGGTCGGTGGGGATTGTAGGCCTCTGGATCGGAGCGGCCGATGGCCATACCGTCGATGGCCAGGATAGCTCCGGCGCGGGCGCGGTGTAGGCTAGCGATGATGAAGAGGGCCGCGCATTCCATCTCTGTGGCCACCGCGCCGGCCTGGGACATCAACTGGTTTTGGAAGGGCAAAACCCCAGGGAAGAATGGCCCACGGGTTTGCACGATGCCCACCGCGTGTTTGACCTTTCTTGCCTTGGCTGCCTGTTGGAGGGCTTTGACGACGTCGATATCGGCCACGGCGGGATAGGAGAGGGGCACCAGTTGGGGGGTGACTCCCTCCTCGCGTACGGCTGCCGTAGCGATGACCAGGTCGCCATCAACGATATCTTCCCTTAGGGAGCCGGCCGTGCCCACCCGAATGAGCGTCTTCACGCCGCAACGAATGAGCGATTCGAAGACGCCAGCGGCCCCTGCTGCTCCCACGCCGTGGGCAGCGACGGTAATAGGCGCTCCAGAGGCTGTGCCATTGAAGACGAGATAGCCTCGGTAGTCGAGGACCAGCTGATGCTCGTCGAATTTCTGGGCGATCTTCTCTGCCCTGGCCGGGTCACCACAGACGAGGGCATAGGGATGAATAGGGATAGGTCTTAGTTTTTCTAGCATTGTAATCACCTCAAATTAAGATTTTGAACCCTCATTCCCCCTCCTCCCGCCTTCGGGAGAAGAGGGAATTGGGGACTAGGTCGAAGACTCTTCGAGGTGGAGCCCTGTCCTTCTTCGAAGGATTCCAAGAAGGGGCGATCCCTTTCTGGATTGTGATCACCGAAAACCGTAGGGGCGAGGTCGCCTCGCCCTCTGGTATGGACTTGTCCATTAATGAGGGCACGGGAACCGTGCCCCTACTCCCCCACAGGCAAGGATGGAGGTGCAGGCTTCCAGCCTGCGCCTCCCTTAGAGGACAGGTAAGATGCCTGTGCCCCTATCTTACTTGGCGTACTTCTTCAGCTCAGCGTCGATCTTAGTCGCTGCTGTTTTGATCGTCCGCTCCACCGGCATCCCCTTGATGATGTCAGCCAAAGCCTCTTTTAGTAAAGTGGCATACTCAGTGTAGCCAGGCGTCTCTGGACGCGCGTGTCCCCACTTGACCAGCTCCAGATAGGAGATGTTGATGGGGAAGGTCTGATACTCAGATATCTGGGCATACACCGATTTGCGCGCCGGCGGGGTCTTCAACATGTTGTACTTCTGGACGGCCAGCTCCTTGCTGGTCAGAAACTTGATGAACTCCTTGGCCTCCTTCTGATGCTTGCTCCCCGCAGTGACCGTGTACATAAAGGCGCCCGTATGGGTGATGGGGGTCTTGAAGTAGGGCAAGGGTGTGATCGACCATTTCAGGTCTGGATACTTCCCGAAGGTCGCTCGGATGACCTCAGGAACCATAAAGGTGGCTGCCTTGCCGGTCTCGAAGGCCTCAGGAACTGTCGCCTGAGGGGAGAGCTTCCACTTGTTGTGGAAGTCGGACATGAACTGGAAGGCCTCCAGCGCCTGCGGCGTGTCTATGTAGCCAGTCACCTTGGTGCCATCAGGGCTCATCCCCAGAAAGGTGGGCGTGCCCGGCTTATCGTTGGAACGAACCATGGGTATCCAGTCATAGTCCGTCCCCAGGCTGCGTGTTACCAACCCCCAGACCTTGGGGACGCCATCAGGAGGGATAGGACCGACGACCTTGCGCAGGGCCTCAGCGAACTGGGGCCAGGTCCAGGCCTCCTCCAGGGTCTTCGGTGGCTTAATGCCCGCCTCATCGAACATCTTGGTATTGTAGAAGATGAGGATGGAGGACTGGATGTACGGCCCAGCGTATAATTTGCCCTGCCAGGATCCCTCCCTCACCGAGGCCTCGACGAAGTCAGCCATATCCTCCTTGGTGTAGATGTCGTCCAGGGGGATGATGGAGCCAGCATAGGCATAGCCCTTGATGTTCGGTCCATCGGCGTCGATCACATCGTGGGGGGTTCCGGAAGCCAGGGAGACGGCGATCTTGCGGAAGAACTCCATGAAGGGCACCGTCTCGTACTCCACCTTGATGTTCGGATGTTTCTCCTCGAACATCTTGATAAAGGCCTTATGAGTGGTATTCCTTGGTTCCCCGGTCACGGCCAGGAAGCGGAGGGTAACAGGCGCCGCTGGCTTGGTGGGCGTCGGTGGCACTGGCGTAGGGGTGGCGACGGCCAGCGGAGTTGGCGTCGCCGCTGGTGAGGCAGGTGGCTTGGTCGGCGTTGGCGTCGGGGCAGCGGCCGGGGCACAAGCGCTCCCCAGTAAACCAAGAAGAAGGACGAGTGTCACAGCCATGGCTACTACCTTGTTTCGCATTGGAACCTCCTTGTTTCGTTCTCTACCATACATAAACTGCCAACAGTCTTACCCCAGGGGGCTACTTCGGGCCCATTTACCTCATAGCCTCACCTACCTTTCGGCACCTATTTGGCGCTGGGTCTGGTCACCCGTCGCCGCCGCCACTCTCGCCAGCCGAGCCAGGAGGGCAAACCGATAAGGAGGCCGAGGGGCAAGACCACAATAAGCAGCCAAATTACCACATAGCTGACGACCTGGAGGGCCAGCAAAAGTGCCCTCAGGGCCGTGCGTACGGTCGTAAGGGGATGCCAGCCAGCTACTTCCAGCGATACCTCAGCCGCCTTAGGCAGCAGTGCGATGGTGATAGCCGACATCTCCACGGTTCTCTCCAGGAAGAGCTTGCGCCCCTTCACCCGCTCGATTTGCCCGCGCACCTCTGAGAGTCTCTGCTGGACCTTCAAAATGTCATCCACAGTCGTGGCCTGCTTCAGCAGCTGCCGATATTGTTCCTCAGTCGCTTCCAGGTTGCGTAACTGAGACTCCAGGTCAGTGTACTCCTCAGTCACGTCCTGACTCCTGACGTCATCAGCCTTGACCGTGCTGGCCATCCCCCGTAGGGCTCGTCTGACCTCATCGAAGGCGCTGGCTGGCACACGGATGGTGATGGTAACAGAGGGCCTATCCTCATTCGTTTTTGTCGAAGAGGAGGAGACGTAACCGCCAACGCTCTTGGCCAGATCGGTTACCTTGTCGGCTATCTCGGTGGGATCAGTAACGATCAGGGTCATATTAGCCGTGCGGACAATCATGCGCTCGCCGAATAAGGGAAGCTCACCCGGCTTCGCTTGGGCCGGTGGGGCCGGAGCGACCTTCGCCCCAGATGGAGCGTACCCTTCCGTCTGGGACACCTCTGGCTTAGGAGCTGCGGGTGCGCAGGCTCCTGACACAACTAACAGGGCCAGAACGAGGATACCCAGTACTTTTGACATCGTTTCCTCCTTTACCCCTCAGTATTTGGGGGGAATCCCTTCTTCACCCCGCAAGGCTTATAGGGCACGCTGAAAGTAGCGATGCCTCTCGCCATATAGACGAACACTGGCCCTGGTTTGTTCCTTTGTATTATAGAAGCTTTATTATTTAGTCGCAATATCACTAATACAGGAGGCTCTACACTTTTTTAGCGTGATAGTTTTTAGGGGGTGCTAGAAGGGGAGATGATCTCTTGAAGGGCACCTGCCACCCCCTGTAGCTTTAGTGGTTGAGTAAACCAAGTAAAGGAGGCGAAGCAGGTTCAAGATGATTGTATCGCAGTAGCCTTAGGATTGCCAGAGCTGATGATCCTGAGCTCTTGTATCTCCTTGCTTTTCTCCGCTTATGAGTGCGCTGAGCTGGGTTGGGGTGTCCTTATCTCTTACCCATAGGCGCCAAGTTTGAGCGCTTTAGGTTTTCTTGGCCCATTATATCTAACTGCCTTACTCAATAAGCGTAGAGCCTGCCATAGGGTCTGAGCCAACGAGGAAATAGCTTGATAAACTGGTGTTTCAGTATTTCTTCAGCGTTGTAGCCAAAATGAGCTGCAAACTCACCAACAAATTGCCGAAGAATCTTGTAATCCTCGTCTTCCAGCTTATTAGCGATGCCTACCTCTTTGCCCAACTGGAAATCAGCGATGGTGCCTCTCAAATAGATAACGCCGCCGTGCATCCCAGTGCCAATGAAACTGGCCCGATGCGACTCGCCTGCCTTCAGGCTAAGGCCAAGAATGATTATGGTGCCACCCGCCATATATTCGCCCAGGAAGTCCTGGGCGGTACCTCCGATAACCACGGTCGGCCTCTTTTCTCCATATTCCTTCATGTGGATGCCCGCTCTGTAGCCCACGTCTTCGCGGACAAAAATCTTGCCTCCCCGGGCTGATAGGCCGATAATATCTCCCGCATGACCGTGAACGATTATCTCGCCGCTGTTCATCGTATTCCCGCAACCATCCTGGGCGTTGCCGTGGACAACAATCCTGGGCCCGTCCATAAACGCCCCCAGGTCGTTGCCCGGGGTGCCAAATATCTCGATCTCCACTGGTTTGTCCAAGCCTGTGCCAATGTATCTCTGGCCGTATACGTTACGAAGCACAATCCTTTGAGTCCCATCCGAAGCGGCGCTTCTTAGTTTGGCGTTCAGTTGGCAATGGAACACGCTGCTGGCGTCTATGGCCACTGTATGGTCAGTTTTTATCCCATAAATATGCCATTTCATCTCAGTTACCCGCTATCTTTACCCCCAAGATTTCCAGCTCCGTGTCGGTAAGCCCAACACCCCTCAAGTGCAGACGGTTGCCACGCAGGCTCTCCAGGGCATTGATGCCCATGCCACCCAAAATGTCTTTCAACTCTAGGCTCCAGCCACGGAGCAGGTTAGCCAGTCGTCTGGCTCCGAGGTCGGGATTCACCCTCTTAGTCAAGTCCAGGTCGGTGGTGCAGATACCCCAAGCGCATTTCCCTGTGTGACACTGCTGACACAGGGTACAGCCCAGGGCGACGAGGGCGGCAGTCCCGATATAGACAGCATCAGCGCCAAGGGCGATAGCCTTGGCTACATCGCCGCTGTTTCTGATCCCGCCTGAGACCACCACAGAGGCCTGGTTGCGAATGCCTTCCTGCCTCAGACGGGTGTCCACCGATGCTAGAGCCATCTCAATGGGGATGCCAACGTTATCGCGGATGATCTTAGGCGCAGCTCCAGTAGCTCCCCGCAGCCCATCGATTACTATGATATCTGCCCCTGCTCGTACCATACCACTGGCAATGGCCGCCGAGTTGTGGACAGCGGCTATCTTTACCGCTACTGGTTTGGTATAATTCGTGGCCTCTTTTAGGGCATAGATCAGCTGTGCCAGATCCTCAATGGAGTAAATATCGTGCTGAGGTGCCGGGGATAAGGCATCCGTCCCCTTGGGAATCATCCGGATCGTGGCAACCTCAGCACTTACCTTCTCTCCGGGTAGATGCCCCCCAATGCCCGGCTTTGCTCCCTGTCCGATCTTGATCTCGATCACCCTGGCTACATCGAGGTACTCCGGATGAACGCCAAACCGCCCCGATGCTACCTGAACAATGGTATTGCTCCCATACTTATATAATTTGGGATGAAGGCCCCCTTCGCCGGTGTTCCATAAGGTTCCAGCCTCGGTGGCCGCCCTGGCCAGGGATTCGTGCACATTGATGCTCACCGCACCATAGCTCATAGCGGCGAACATCACCGGCACCTCGATCTTGACCTGAGGAGCAATCTCAGTTTTCAGATTGAGGGAATTGGGGTCAATTTCTACCTTGTCTGGCTTTCGTCCGAGATGGGTGGCGAGCTCCATGGGCTCACGCAGTGGGTCAATGGAGGGGTTGGTCACTTGGCTGGCATTGAGCACCAGATAGTCCCAGTAGATGCGGTAACCCTTGTCGTTGCCCATGCCGGTGAGAAGGACACCCCCGGCCTCGGCTTGCTTAATGATGTCCTCGATGACTTCAGGGCGCCAATTATAGTTTTCCCTGTAGTCCAGGGGGTTTCTCCTGATGGTTAAAGCTCTGGTCGGACAGAAAAGGACACAGCGGTGACAGCAGACGCAGTTCTCCTCGCGGCTTCTTACCTGGCCATCCTCAGCAGCATAGTAATGCGTGTCGAAGGTGCACTGGTTGACACACACCTGACACTGGATGCAGCGCTCAGGGTCTCTCTCAACGGTAAACTTTGGCGGCAGATAAGTCTTCAACCCGCTCTCCTACCTGGCAATAGCCACCTCTTTAGGCACGGGAGGACTCTGCAAACGGCCCACTATGGGTTCACCGCCCATCGGAATCCAGGCCTGGTCTAAGTCAGGGCAGATGAGGCGAATAGCCGACTCTTCGGACGAAAGATATAACACTGGCCCTTTTATTCCTACGGTGAGAGGACGAAGCCTTATCCTGTCGGTAAGCCCGATCATTTCACCATGATGAGCTATGATTACCGTGAAAGGTCCGTTCAGTAGCAGACTACCATACACCTGGCGCAGGGCACGAAGCAGCTTTTGTTCAGGCAGCGGACGGCGCTTTATCTGGCTCCAGAAGGGAGGAGCCAGTATCTTCGCCACGATCTCTACGGGAAGGTAGTGCTTCCGCATCAGGAGATCAACGGCGTAGGCTACTACCTCAGTGTCAGTCTGCATGGTGCAATAGTAACCGAATTGCTCTAAGTACCGCCGGTTTATCCCATAGGAAGAGATCTCTCCATTGTGAACTACTGTCCAATCTAGGATGTTGAAAGGGTGCGCCCCACCCCACCACCCTGGGGTATTCGTGGGAAACCTACCATGGGCCGTCCACAAGTAACCTTCGTACTGCTCCAGGCAGAAGTACTTGGCTACGTCTTCGGGGTAGCCAACTCCCTTGAAGACGGCCATATTCTTCCCGCTGGAGAAGACAAATGCGTCCTGGAGCCAGTTGTTGATCTCCATAGCCCTATCTACGAGATAATCGTCTGGCGACTGCCCATCACATGCTTGTGGATCTACTTCAAGAAAGTAGCGCCATACACGAGGTGGGTTTACGATGGCTGGTATCAGCTGGGTGGGCACCTCCTCAGCAGCTACGAGCCGAAATCGCTGCTTGAGGAAAGATTCGACCTCCGACCTTCCCCCTTGGCTGAGGTACATTATGTGGAAAGCATAGTAATCGGCGTACTTCGGGTAGAGCCCGTAGACGGCGAATCCGCCGCCAAGGCCATTGCCACGAAGGTGCATGTTGGCGATGGCTTCTATGACCCCTTTGCCAGAAAACCGCTTCCCCGTGGTATCCATCACCCCAAACAGAGAGCAGGCATCGATCACTTTATCGTCAGCATAGGGGTTGTTCATCTTGCTGAGGTCGTTCATTTACAAACATCCCCCCTCACATAGAGCCCGTGAAGTCGGCATACGGCAACCGCTTTCCGTATGCCATCTTAACATCTTTTCTCCAAGTTGTCAAGCTCCCATATCTGGATAATTGCTTCAAATTGCGTGGAGCGCCCAGCAGGAGCACTATATGCCCTGCGAAGAAGCTGCGATTTCAAGGGGAGGCTGGGGCTGTTAAACCCAATCTGACGAGTTCAGAGCCAACCCCACAACCTTTGAAGCAATTGCAAATTGTGGATGTGTTCATTTCGTAGAGTAGAGTGGTATAATTGTGTTAGGTTATCTTCGAATTATAGAGTGGATTTCTATGGTACAAGGGGCTGCCTCCGACGCGGAAAGGAAAATCATAGCCATTCTCAAGGTCTTGAGTGAGTCCTCTGAGCCACTTGGTTCAATCACCATCGCTCGGGAACTAGAACGCCACGGAATTTTATTGAGCGAGAGGGCCGTTAGATACCACCTCAAAATAACGGACGAGCGAGGCTATACGCAGCCTCTGGGCCGAGATGGCCGAATGATCACATCCCTGGGGCTTGAGGAACTGCGGATGGCGCTGGCGCCCGATCACGTCGGCTTCATTCTAGAGAGGCTTGAGCTCTTGGCGTTTCGTACTACATTTGACCCAGCTAAGCGAACCGGGCAGGTGGCCATCAACACTTCGCTCTTTGACAAGGATAGGTTCAAGACAGCTCTATTAGCTATGAGGGAGGCGTTTAAGGCTGGGCTATGCATCAGCGACCTTGTAGCAGTAGCGTCGGAAGGTGAGAAGCTGGGCGATGTGATCATACCCAGCGGGAAAGTGGGCTTCGCTACCGTATGTAGCGTGACCATAAATGGGGTCCTGCTCAAGACAGGCGTCCCGATAGAGTCCAGATTTGGCGGGGTGCTCGAGATTAGGGATGCGAAGCCGAGGCGCTTTGTGGCCATAATAAACTATGGAGGAACGTCCCTCGATCCCTCTGAGCAGTACATCCGCGCCAGAATGACGAGCGTAGGCGAAGCCGCCAGAACAGGCAATGGCAAGATACTAGCCAATTTCCGAGAAATACCAGCAGCGTCGAGGTCAATTGTCGAGGGGGTCACTGCCAAGCTAAAAGAGGCTGGCATCGGTGGATTATACGTCTTGGGCAACACCAGCCAGCCCGTTTGCCAGATTGCGGTGGGTGTGAATCGAGTTGGTATGGTGCTGCTTGGTGGGCTGAATCCGGTGGCCACAGCAGTGGAGGCAGGAATCGAGATCGACAACATCGCTGAAAGCGGAATGATTGATTTTCAGCGGCTCGTGAGTTTTTGGCAGCTATAAGGTGAGCATCCTATGAAGGACCTTGACTGGCCGACTGTGGGGGGTTTGAAGGCTTCTGGTACATCTCCTGACCTGGCCTGGGGGGTTAAGCTGCCTGTGATTCCTGTTGTCTGAGTCCGGTTAGATTCCGGGTGCACTATTTCTGGGGCTTATCGACTTCGCTATCTCATTGATGATCGTGGGGACAGCCTCCTGCAAGGAGGGCGTGAGTTCCTCACCAAAGGTGTAGGGGTCCTCTACTTCGACGGCGTAGATCTTCAGGTCTGTGGGTATGACTGTGCCCAAGGCGCGCCCCATCTCTAAAGCGAGGGCTAAGTCTACATCATGAGGCGATGCTAGCCTGGGTGTTGACCTGAGGTCATCAAGACCAAGCTGGTAGAGGCTACCGACCTTTCCTCCTGCGGTCTTGATGGCATCGATAAGGATCACCCGGTCGTAACCCTCCATCAGGTCGAGAAGCCCTAGCCCTGCCGCGCTAGATTCCACCAGATCGATCCCTTCCCCCTTGACTGCTTCGTAGACCCCACGGGCCACACGCCAGCCAACCCCATCATCGCTGAGGAGAGGATTACCAAGTCCTAGAATGAGGGTACGCATAGCTAATCCCTTTTTAAGCGCTGAATCAGCTCTCTGTGGTGATTGTAGATGCTGACCTCTAAGGGCATCTGGCCGGGCAGGGCATGGGTAGCGCAGGCGAGACATGGATCGTAGGGTCGGAAGGCCATCTCAATCATGTTGAGCAGCCCCTCGGTGACGATAGTTCCGGCCTTGATCAGCGCCTGGGCTGCCTTCTTCACTGATATACAGATAGCCGCATTGTTGTTCACTGTGGCTACGATCAGGTTAACCTCTTTGGTTATGCCCCGCGCGTCAGTCTTATAGTGGTGGAACAGTGTTCCGCGGGGAGCTTCGACCACGCCAACACCCTCGGTTGGTGTGGCTGTGGGCAGCGTCCTGATTTGCGTGCTGGTAATCTCAGGATCGTGGGCTAAAGTACGTAGCCTTTCAGCCGCATAGAGCAGCTCGATCAGGCGAGCCCAATGGTTAGCCAGGTTGGCGTGTACTGGCTTGCCTCCTAAGGTGCTGTACATGCGCTCGTACTCGGCCTGGGCCAGGGGCGTGGCCATGCCCTCAGCCGCGTTGAGTCTGGCTAACGGCCCGACACGGTAAATGCCGCTCTCCTTGCCTCCACTGAGCCCCCTCCAGCCAACCTGCTTAAGGTAAGGAAATTTCAGATAGCTCCAGGGTTCCACGTGTTCGCTTATGTGGGAGAGGTAGTCGGCCGGCTTGAACTTGGCCTTTTCCTTCCCCTCCGGATCGACCACGCGGATGTCGCCTTCGTAGAAATTCACCTTGTTGTTGCCGTCAACCAGCCCCATATAGTAACTGACCATATGGAAAGCCTCGCTCAGGATGAGGTCAAGGTATTCCCTATTTTGGAGGACAATGTCATCAAATATTTTAAGCGAGAGATTGGCAAATGCCACGCAAGATGCGGCCTTCTCCTCGATCTCACGGCGCTCCTCCTCGCTCAGTCCCTTACTCACACCACCTGGTAATCCCCAGGTAGGATGGGTGGCCTTGCCGGCCAGTAGGGCCTGTATCTGCTGGGCATAGGCGCGATGTTTGATCACCTCGCGGCCGGTCTCCAACCCGACTTTGGAGATCACCCCCAGGATGTTACGCTGGGTCGGATCAGCCTGGGGCCCAACCACGAAATCGGGGGCGGCCAGGGCATAGAAATGGGCGATGTGGCTGTGAATATAGTGAGCGGAGTAAAACAGCTCTCTTAGTTTCTTGGCCGCCGGCGGTGGCTCCACGTGGTAAACAGCGTCTGTGGCCTTACACGAGGCCATATGATGTGCCCCTGGTCAGACACCACAGATACGAGGGGTGATACGTGGCAGCTCTTCTACTGGCCGGTCCTGGCAAAATCGCTCGAAGCCACGTAGCTCAGGTACCTGAAAGTAGGCCTCAGCTACATCTCCGGCCTCGTCCAGAAAAATTTCAATCTTGCCGTGTCCCTCAAGCCTGGTTATGGGATCGATGGTGATCGTTCTCATACCCTTGCCCTCCTTAAGGTGGAGCTTGGTAGTCCAAAACGATAAAAGGTTCCCAGAGGGTCCTCGATTTGATCCACAATCTTGGCGATCTCCTCGGGATCGTTGCTGTCAATGATGGAAGCTACCGCACTGAGGAGCTTACTTCCTTGATCCACTGCGCCAGGTGGTGGCCCATAACACCCTCGGCAGGGTAGATTGGCATTCAAGCATCTGGTCCCACAGCCACCACGCGTGGCTGGCCCACAACAAACGATTCCCTGTTCCAGAAGACATCTTTCGGGATCAGGGACGACCAGGTGCGGGCGCACAAAAGATCTAACCTTCTTTTCTTCCTTGAGCCGTTTGCACTCATCGCAGACTGTTTTGTCCGAAGCGCCGATAACGGCTGGTGGTGGGGGCAACCGTCCCTCGACGATAGCCGCTATCACTGCCTCAATCTGGTGGACGGCCGGAGGACACCCCGGCAGGTAATATTCGACCGGAATGATCTGAGGTAAAGTTTTAACCGTATCGTAGAATTGGGGGAGCGTTAATTCCCCGGCGGGGATCGGCCAGCGCACTTGAGGGAATACCCCCTCTTTATTATCGGTAGAGGGGGTATCCTTATATACCAACTGAAAGATGCTTTGGCGGCCGGCCACGTTAGCCAGTCCGGGAATACCTCCCAGCCAGGCGCAGGAACCGAAGGCGACCATCACTTTTGACTTCGCGCGCAGGAGCGCGGCAAGGTGTTCGTGTTCGGAGAAGCGAATCGCTCCGTTGTAGAAGCAGATATCTATCCCTTTATCCTCGATGGCCTCCACATCGGTATACTTGAAGTCCATAGCGATCGGCCAGAGAAGGATGTCGGCTACAGCAGCCACATCGAGGATCTTTTCATTCAGATCGAGTACGGCTACGTCGCAGCCGCCACAGCTAGCGGCCCAGTAAAACGCCAACTTGAGCTTGCTCATGATGCTCCTCAACTATCAGGTTTTGGCCCCAATCCAGTGGGCCTAAGGACCTTATGGCCTCGGTCATCTCGCCGACTACCTTAGCCCATTTCGCCCCCTCACCAGCTGAGACCCACTCCAGGCGCAGGCGCTCTGGCTCGAGTCCGAATTGAGCCAGCATCTTCTTCATCAGAAAGAAGCGACGCATGGCCTTGTAGTTGCCCTCACTGTAGTGACAATCACCGGGATGGCATCCGGCGATTATGATGCCATCGGCGCCTGCGGCGAAGGCTCTCACCACGAAGGTCGAATCAATCCTCCCTGTACACATCATGCGCACAACGCGCACATTGGGAGCATGAACCATCCGCGATGTCCCAGCCAGGTCCGCCCCACTATAGGCGCACCAATTACATAAGAAACCGATGATCCTGGGTTCAAAGTTCGTGGACATAAGGGCACACCTCCTCTAAGTGGCGATCGAAACCGGTTCACTTTCCATCAACAAGGCCTCTATCTCGGCCAGAATCTGTTGATCGGTGAAATGGCTAGCCGTGATGGCCCCGGATGGGCAAGCTGCTGCACACGTGCCGCAACCTCTACATAAGGCCGTATTGACTTGAGAGATCCTCTTTTCCTCGTCGAAGGTGATGGCCGAATAAGCACACAGTTCCAGACAGGTCTTGCAACCACTGCAAATCTCGGCGTTGATCTCGGCCACTAGTGGCTCGATAAGCACCCGACCACGACCCAGGAGGGAAAGGGCTTCCGCCGCAGCGGCGTTGGCGTGAGCTACAGTATCGGGTATATCCTTTGGGCTTTGGCAGGTGCCAGCGAGGAAGATACCGTCGGTATTGGTGTGGAAGGGGCGCAATTTGGGATGTGCTTCCATGAAGAAGCCATCCTTATCACGCGACACACGGAAGATCCTGGCCACCTGCGCTGTATCAGCCCGATGGATCAGACCAACTACTAAGACTACCAGATCAACGCGCAGAATCAATGGTCGTCCTAGGCCGGTATCTTCGGCTTTCACTACCAGGTGTCCATCCTGCTGGACTACTTCAGCTCCTCTGCCGCGGATGAAAATCACTCCCTCCCGCTGCACCCGTTCATAAAACTCCTCATATCCCTTACCCCCAGCCCGGATGTCTATGTACAGCTCATAGACATCGGCGCCTGTCTTTTCTTTCACCAGATGGGCCTGCTTCATGGCATGCATGCAGCAGAGCCTGGAACAGTAGGGGAGAGCGTGGGAGTCACGACATCCCACGCAGTGGATGAAGGCCACACTCTTGGGTACTTCGCCGTTGGACAGGACAATGTTCCCTCCGGTGGGGCCGGAGGCACTGCACATTCGCTCAAAGGCCATGCTATCGATGATGTTAGGGAAACGCCCATAGTTGTATTGAGGTAGGACGCGTGGATCGAAGAAGTCATGGCCGGTAGCCAGGATGATCGTTCCCACTTTCAGGTCAACATACTCTTCCTTCATATCGTGGGCTATCGCCTTCGGACCGCAAACGGCCTCACACTGGAGACACTCTGCGCATACAGCACAATTCAGGCATCGTCCGGCCTCCTTGAGGGCCACCTCCTGACTGAGCCCCAGGGTGGTTTCCTGGAAATTATGGACTCTCTCTTTGAGGCTCAGCTCGGCTATCTGGGCTCTTGGCTTACACTCGATCTCCTCTGTTACCTTCTTCTTGACGATCTTCTCAGCTGGGATCTCAAAGACCCGCCCTTCTATTAGATCTTCCAGACTCAGGTATCTGTCTATAGACTCTGCGGCCCTCTTCCCAGCAGCGATGGCCTCGATCACCGTCGCCGGGCCGCTCACCACGTCACCACCGGCGAAGATGCCAGGCACATTGGTGGCCAGGGTCTGGGGATCCACGGTGATGGTCCCCTGTGGGGTAGTGGCCAGGTCCATATCCAGGAAGGATAGGTCAGGCGATTGACCGATGGCTATAATGAGGGTATCCATTCCCAGGGTGAACTCAGAACCTGGGATGGGTATCGGCCGTCGCCGGCCGCTTTCGTCTATCTCGCCCAGGGCCATGCGGAGGCATTCTATCCCCACCACCTTCCCGTTCTGCCCCAACACCTTCGTTGGGGCAGCTAGAATATGAAATTGTACCCCCTCTTTTACTGCCTCCACAACCTCTTCTCTGAGCGCTGGCATCTCCTCTTGGGTGCGGCGGTAGATGATGGCCACCTCCTTCGCCCCCAGGCGAAGGGCAGAACGAGCAGCATCTATAGCCGTATTGCCCCCGCCGATAACGCCCACCCTCTGCCCGGTCAGATCAATCTGTTTCCCCAGATTCACCTCCCTGAGAAAGGTTAGGCCGTCAAAGACCCCGTTCAGGTTCTCGCCAGCGATAGCGAGGCGCTGGCTTCTCTGGGCACCGACAGCGATGAAGATCGCACTATAGCCCTGTTCGAAGAGACTGGAAAGCTTCACCTCCCGGCCGATAGGGCTGTTGGTCCTGATCTCTGCCCCTAAGCCCTCGATATAGGCGATCTCTTTCGCCAATATCTCCTTAGGCAGACGATAGGGCGGGATGCTCGTAGCCAGCATGCCTCCCGCCAGGGGCAGGGCTTCAAAGACAGTGACGCCATAGCCCTTTTGGAGGAGATGATAGGCGGCCGATAGTCCTGCTGGTCCTGCCCCGATGACGGCCACCCTCTCTGCCTTAGTCCTCTCTAAGGGGACGGAACGTCCATCGGTATGGTCGGTGACGAAGCGTTTGAGGGCACAGATGGCAATGGGTTCATCCGCCTCTCTCCTGGTACATTTATCCTCACAGGGATGATGGCACACCCGCCCGCAGACGGCTGGAAAGGGATTGTCCCGCCGGATCAGATCGAGGGCCTCCTTAATCTTGCCCTGACCGATAAGAGCCACATAGCCCTGGGCATTCACCTCTGCCGGGCAAGCAGCGCGACAGGGTGGTATACCCTCCTTTTGAATGATATAGGCGCCGGGTACAGCTTGGGGGAACAGACGGTAGATGGCTTTCCTTTGCCCCAAACCGTGGTCAAAATGGTGTGGCACCTCTACCGGACAAGGCGAGACGCACTCTCCACAGCCAGTACATTTCTCCAGGTCCACATAGCGAGGGTTCTTTTTGACCTTGACCTCGAAGTTTCCCACGTATCCTGTCACCGCTACGACCTCGCTACAGGTCAGGAGCTCGATATTTTTCTCTCTGGCCAGGTTCACCATCTTCGGGGTCAGGATACAGGCGGAGCAATCAAGGGTGGGGAAGGTCTTGTCTAGCTGGGCCATGCGCCCTCCGATGGAGGACTCTTGCTCCACCAGATACACTTTATAGCCAGGCGTAGCAATGCTCAGGGCGGCCTGGATGCCAGCGATGCCACCCCCTACCACCAGCGCGGCCGGTTCTACCTCGACCTCTCTCTCCTCTAGCGGTTCCTGCCAGACCACGCGTGCTACAGCGGCACGAATCAGTTGCTTGGCCTTTTGTGTGGCCATGCCCACGTCGTGCGTGATCCAGGAACACTGTTCCCGAATATTAGCGATGCCCAGGAAATAGGGGTTAAGCCCGGCTTCGGCGATGACGGCCCTGAAGGTGAACTCATGCATCAGGGGAGAACAGGCAGCGACAACGACTCGTTCTAGCCCTAAATCTTTAATGTCTTGCTTAATTATCTCCTGTCCAGTGCTCGAGCACATATATCTATAGTCACGAGCCACCACGACGTTGTCCAACCTAGCAGCGAACTGGGCTGCGTCAGTTACAGC
The DNA here is from genome assembly GCA_023475225.1 of Chloroflexota bacterium. Classification (NCBI taxonomy): domain Bacteria; kingdom Bacillati; phylum Chloroflexota; species Chloroflexota bacterium. Next base: position 58,687 of record JAMCVK010000026.1, on the reverse strand, counting down.
GACCGTCCCGGCAATATTGGTGCCGCAGTGACAGATATAAACGCCTACCTTTGCCTTACGCATAACCGTCTATACCTCCTCTTTAAGGACTGGCGGCGAGATCGGCTCCCTGGAAGGCGGGGGAGCGGCTCGCTTTCAGCTTGGTCAACAGCCTGTCCACAGAGACGATGTTATGGGCAAGTTGCAGATCCTCCTCTCCCAGGCCGAAGGCCAAACCGATGAGCTGGGTGAAGTATAGGATGGGGATGTTGAATGAGACCTTGAGCTTGGCCGCTGCTTGAGACTGGAAGGCATCCAGATTCAATTGACAAAGAGGACAGACCGTGATGACACAGTCGGTGCCTACGGCCGGAAGCAGAAGGTCGCCGATCAACTTCAAACCGATCTCCTTGCGCGTCGTGGTCAAGGCGCCGCCGCAACACTTCGTTTTTAAGAGGTAAGGCACAACTTCCGCCCCCAGGGCGATGATAAGCCGATCCATTGTCACCGGAAGATCAGGGCCATCGAATTCGGCATAAGGGCGGACGATCTGGCAGCCATAATAAGGGACTACTCTTAGTCCCGTAAGCTTTCGTCGCATCCTTTTGGCTATCTTTTCCAGTCCTATGTCGTTAACCAGGACATCCAGCAGATGACGCACCCGTACCGTCCCGGCATAGTGCAGTTTCATAGCGCCCAGGATAATATCCAGTTTCTGCTGCAAAGTGGGATCACGCCGAATGTGCTCCTTGACCCGAAAGAGATTCAGAAAGCAGGAGCTGCACGTGGCCACCAGTTCATACCCCTTCGCCTCAGCCAGAGCCAGGTTGCGGGCGGGCAGGGCGATGGAAAGCAGATAACTGACAGCCTCAACGTTGGTGGCTCCGCAGCAGTTCCAATCCTCCAGCTCCTTCAGTTCAACATCCAGTTCGCGCATCACCGCTCTAGCCGAAGTGTTGTACTCGCTGGCCATAACCTGTAGCGAGCAGCCAGGAAAGTAGGAGTATTTCATTTTTGTCCCTCCAGCTCGGCGACCTTACGGAAAAGGATTGCCAGGTCGTTCTTCCTTTTCATTTCGATAGGGATCAAGGATAACTTACCCTTACGCCAAAGGGCCAACCCCAGAGGTGCCCGCTCCAACAGAGAGAAGGGATCTTTTCTCCCCAGATAGATAGCTATGAATTCTACTTCGTGCATACGACCGTGTCGGCGTATCGTTTCCACAAAAGCTTTGTAGAAACGGGCTATCCTCTCCCGTCCCCTGATCCCCTCAGCCATGGCTAACCGTTTCAGGCTGCTCATCGTCTCGGTCAAGGCGATCCCCCGGGGGCAGCGAATGGTGCAGGAATAGCAGGAGGTACACAGCCAAAAAGTGGTGCTGTTGAGTACAGCCTCCCTCATCCCCACCTGAATCAGCCTCCATAACTGACGAGGGGTATAATCCATCGCATAAGCGGTTGGGCAAGAGGCGGTACAGGTGCCGCATTGGATGCAGGTGAGCAGCTTCTCCCGATCCGGCGTAACCGTTTCGGCGAAGTGGTGATCGAGCATCTCCCTCTCTAGCTCGAAGGTTTGTAGATTCATCGCCCAACTCCTTCGGGGCTTTTCCCCTATCATCAAGGTCTTACTGTATGGGGACGCGCCATCCTTCTCTTACAAGATAGCATATGAAAGTAACATTTGGGGTTAATAAAGGTTAAGGATTGGTAACAAATTTCGCTCTAAGAAAAACCTGACTATCGCCGGGGGCTGTTGTGGGAAGGGTTTATGGCCACCGTAGGAGGGAGTCGACTGGGGAAAGGGGGCATTAGGGGATTTTACAAAATTGGTAGCCGATCCCTCGGGCTGTTCGGATGTATTTGGGATCGTGTGGATCGTCCTCAATCTTTTCGCGCAAGCGGGCGATATGCACCTTCAGGGTATCCGTCTCATCCCGATAGCCATAACCCCAGACCTTGGTCAGCAAAGTACCGTAGGGGAGGATGCGTCCTGCATTGCGCACCAGATGAAACAACAAACTATATTCGATGGCCGTAAGTTTCACTGGCTTCCCCCGGAGGGTTACCTCGTGAGAAGCAAAGTTGATCGTCAAGTCGCCGCTGCTGAAATCGGGGGCAGCGGTCAGTGGAAGAGGCATCTCAGCGCGGCGAAGCACAGCCCTCACCCGTGCCAGCAGCTCCAACGGACTGAAAGGCTTTGTTATGTAATCGTCGGCCCCGATCTCTAAGCCCTTCACCTTGTTCAATTCTTCGCCCCTTACGGTGAGCATCAATATAGGAATATCGGATATTTGGCGAAGACGACGGCAGACCTCAAAGCCGTTCATTCCTGGCAGCCCAATATCGAGGATCACTACATCTGGGCATTCGACACAAAACAGGTCTAAGGCAGACTCGCCGCTATGGGCCGCTATAACCTGGCAATCCGGCCAGTGCAGCTTGAAGGTCAGTGTAACCACCTCAACTACGTCAGGTTCATCATCGACTACCAGGACTTTCATCGTCTCCTCCTTGCGGTAAGGTGAAGAAAATGGTGGTGCCTTGCTCTGTCTCATCCCCCAGCCATATCCTGCCCCCATGCAGCTCCACGATGGCCTTGGCGATGGAGAGTCCCAAGCCCGTTCCGCCGCGTGGAGCGGTCTTGGCCCGCCGACCGCGATAAAACTTCATAAAGATGTGCTCTCGCTCAGCTAGAGGGATACCTGGGCCAGTATCGCTGACCTGAACTATGATGTCCCCATCCCCGGCGTGGGCCGCAATACGAATGGATCCACCCCTGGGGGTGTACCTGTGGGCGTTGGAGAGAAGGTTGGTCAGAATCTGTTCTACCCTGCGTCGATCGGCCCTAACTGGCAGAAGGGTGAGGGACAGTGCAAGATCCAGGGTTTGCTCCTTGGCGACCATAAGCGGCTTGAAAAGTTCACTCACATCGCCAATGACTTGTTTGAGATCGAGAGGCTCCAGCCTTAGATTTACCTGTCGGCTTTGCAGCCAGGCCATATCGAGCAGGTCGGCCACCAGCCCCTTCAAACGTTCGGTGTTGCGGCTGATGTTATGCAGCAACTTGGCCTCGGCTTCGCTGAAGCCATCCGCTTTCTCTGCCAGGAGGAGATCGGTCGAGGCCTTGATTGAGGTAAGGGGAGTGAGCAGATCATGAGAGATGGCCATTAGAAACTCCGATTTTAATCGGTCAGCCTCCTCCCAAGCTTTGGCTTGACTAGCTTCCTTGAGTAAGCGAGCGTTCTCCAGGACGATAGCGATGTGGGCCGCTATAGCCTGTAACAGTTGCAGGTCTTCCGGCTGGAAGGCACCCGGCTGTCTCAAATTGATCAGGAGAAGGCACCCACTGCTGCCGTCGTGGGCTTGCAGGGGGGCGCATATGGCGCTTTGTGGCTGGCGTAAACCGGTTCGTGCTCTTTCAAAAAGGATTTGGTTTTCGCTGCTCATGTTTTCGATGGCGAGGGCCACATCCCGAGGGGTACAGTAAAGCATAGCCTGTCCGGCCTGAAAGGTCTTACCTACGATGGCCTCGCCCGGCTTCAATCTTGCTTGAGAGAGTGGCTCCACTTGATAGCCAAGAGAGGACTTAGCTACCAAGGCCTCCTTTTCTGGATCATACAGGAAAAGGGCTCCTGCGTCGGCGACGTCGAAGGCGTCTACAGCCCTCTCTAACACCTTGGCGAAGAGGGTTTCCAGATCAAAGCTGGTGGTCAACGTCATAGCGATCTCCAATAAGGCGGCCAGCTCTCTTGTTCGCTGCTTCACTCTATTTTCCAGCTCCCTATTCCATGCCTCTATTTCTTCCCGGGACCTCTTCAATCTCCCTCTCATTTCCTCGAAGGCACGGCTCAGCCTCCCAATCTCATCAGCTCCTCCTACTGTAAGCTGGCCATCGAGCTGGCCAGCGGTAATCCTATGGGCCGCTACAGTAAGGGCATTCAAGGGATGCACCACGCTACGGGTGGTCGCCCAGGCCAGCAGTATAGCGCTCAGGAGGGCAATTATGCCGAAGGCTAACATTTGCCACTGGAACCTTTTGGTGGGGGCGAAAGCCTCCTCTTCGCTCTGTTGGATAGTTACACCCCAGGGAACAGTAGATAAGGGGGCAAAGGCCAGCAATTCCTCACTTCTAGCCTGATTCCCACCGACATGGTGACAATCGTGGCACGTTCCCACCATCGTTTTCCTCTCGCTGATGAGGGCAGCGAAACGGCCACCGTGATCGCTGCGCTCAAACAAGCGCTCCGCACTGGTGCTGGCTAGAATAGTCCCGTTCATATCGATGATCTGAGCGTAACCGGTCTTCCCTGGAGCTAAAGGCTGGATGAGGTCGGCGAGGCTGGGCTGGGTGAGGTCAATGTACCCGATGATCACCCCTGAGATGCGGCCGGCGCTATCTCGGAGAGGAGTGGTAAGGGAGAGGGCCGCCCTTTGGTTGACTAGAGAGGCGACCGGGCCGGCGATACCACCTCTTCCTGAAAGGAGGATGGTATTGATGTAGGGAAGTTCTAGAACATTCGACCCTATTGTTTGGGGGGAGTAGGGTTCGGTCAAGAGTACTGTGCCCCCGGTGTTAATAAGAACGATGCCACCGCTAAAGATGCCGGAATAGTGATAGAGGTCCTTGAGCATCATCCTGGCTGATTTAGGACCATCGTCTTGATGGAGATCGCTGGGCTCAAGGGAGGCCGTCCTTTCTAGCAGGTCGAGGGACTGCTGGAAGTTGCGGTCGAGGTATCGGGCGGCTTGCTCAGCGATGGTGAGGCGGCCTTGCGTAATTTCGCTTATGCTCTCGTTTATAGAGCGCATGGCCAGGAAGGTGAAAAAGCTGAGGTTGAGAGCCATCCCCAAAAGAACATAGAGGATGATCTTCTTTTGTAGTCCCATGCGGCTGAGAAATGTGGGCAAAAACATTGGCTGCCTCCCCTTGAAGTTTAACATAAAAATCTGGCCTGAAAAACCCTACAGGCTGTAATTGTCGAAATATAGCATTTATCGCGCTAAACTATATGTAATTGCGAACCAATTTTGCGATAATGTTGACTATTTGCGAATTAAGTGGTATATTATTGATATGGCTAATAAACGCATCGATGGCCTGGATCAAAAGATTATAGCCTCTCTGCGCGAAAATGGGCGGAAGAGTAACAGGGATTTGGCCCGGGAGATAGGGGTCACAGAGGCAACCATACGCAAACGCATAAGAGGCTTAATCGAGCGGGGGAGTATGCACATTGCTGCTCTAACCAATCCCTTCCACTTGGGCTACAACGTTAACATGCTCGTAGGCATCCAGGCGGAGCCGGCTCACCTAGAGGAAATTGCGCACAAAATCGCTGAGCTGAGGCAGGTCAGGTTTGTGAGCATCTCGGCTGGTAGGTACAACATAGTTGCTGTTGTCCTATTCACTTCGAGTGATGACCTTCTCGACTTCCTAACCAAGAAACTAGCCGCGATCCCCGGGATCAAGGGCGTAGAGACCTCCCAATATCTGAAGGTAACTAAGCGAACATATGACTGGGTACCTGTTAGTCAATCTGGGAGCTAACCTCCCGAATTTGATTGTGGCCGCTCGGAGAAGGTAAAGATGACTGAGGGCAGCGTGTACATCGATTTCGACAAAGTAGAATGGTACTATGGCGAGGGGAACTGGCAGGAAAAGGTTGTGGTGTCCCCAGAACTGGGGGCTGGGAAACTGTCGGTTGCATACGTCATCTTTGGATCAGGGGGCTCCACGCATGATTATCACGTCCATGAGGATTTAGATGAGGCTGTTATCGTCGTGGATGGGGTCTTGGATGCGTTCAAGCAGTCATCAGAGGGTGAGATCCGAGTCCCATTGAAGAGGGGTGATGTGTTTTTTACGCCACGTGGCACTCCACATCGTTTCGCAAACCCATATCTAGAGCCTGCTACTGCTATTGCGGCTAAGGCCATACTGTAGTTGGCTATACTTCGTGGTTGGGCGCGGCTTTCAGGAGGCGATGGGTAGCACGCAGGGGAGGTGAGATAGGGAATTTAAGTTGAGGCGAACAGTTGAAGAGGGGTGACAACAGCGCGTAGCGCATGGAGGCAGTCGGCCCAAAGGATAGTTTTTTGATCGACCCAACGGAAGGAGTAAGACAATGGAAGAGGTTGATAGGCTACAAGGTTTGTTCAGCCAAGGGAAGATAAGCCGCCGAGAGTTCATCGTGCGAGCTGCGGCCTTGGGTCTCTCCGTATCTAGTATAGCGGCCTTTCTCTCAGCCTGTGCCCCACCGCCGGCCGCACCGACACCGACGCCTGTGCCTCCCAAGGCCCCTACACCTACTACGGTACCTGCGCCGCGAGCGGGAGGTGCGTTAGTTATAGCCAAAGAGGCTGAAGCGGTGGGCTTTGATGCACACACATCCATAGGCTTTTCTGCACGCGAGATCATCGAGCACCTGTATAGCGGTCTGGTGCGGTTGGATGAGGGGAATAAGGTCATTCCTGACCTGGCTGAATCTTGGGATACTTCACCAGACGGGTTGAACTACACCTTTCACCTGCGCAAAGGGGCCAAGTTTCACAATGGTCGGGAGGTTACGGCGGAAGACGTCATCTACAGCATCGATCGCATAAGGGATCCCGCGCTCAAGTCGTACTACACCAGTCGGTTCGACCTGGTTAGTAAGTACGAGGCTACTGACAAGTATACCGTGCGGTTCACACTCAAGGAGCCTTATGCTCCTTTTCTGGGCTTCTTAGCCGGTGGAGTTGGCGGAACGCAACCCATGGTGGTAGCCCATGAAGTGGTGAAACAGTATGGGAACCTATTGGAGCATGATGGTGGTGCAGGGCCCTTCATGCTTTCCGAGTTCGTCCGTGACAACTTCACTAAGTTGGTGAAGTTCAAGGATTACTTTGAGAAGGGGCTCCCCTACCTGGATGGCCTCACCTTCCAAATCATGCCAGATGAGACCTCAAGGATAGCCGCCGTACGTACTGGAAGAGCTCAGCTAACCCTCGCTCGTTTGCCGGAGAGCGTGGCAGCAGTGAAGGGAGATCCGAGTGTAGTTCTCATCGAGCAGATGGCCGGAAACTATTATGCCCTGGGCATCAATTGCGCGCGATCCCCATTTGATAAACAGGAGGTGAGGGAGGCCCTCAGTTGGGCTATTGATAGACAGGAGATCATCGCAGGGGCAGTTGGTGGCAGAGCCACCCTCCTGGGCCCTATTCCTCCGGCGTATGCTGAGTGGTCGTTGCCAGCCGATGCATATCCATCCTACAAGCGCAATGTGGCCAAGGCCAAGGAGCTACTGGCGAAAGCTGGCTACCCAGCTGGCTTTAAGACCACCATTATGGCCTCCCAGCAGTATCCTCTCCAGGTTGCAAATGCTCAGATAATTCAACGCCAGTTGAAGGAGGTGGGCATTGAGGCGGAGATAGTTCTCACAGAGTGGGCCCAGTACATCAAGAATTGGCGTGCCAGAGATTTCAATTTGTTTAGCGCGCTCGATAGCCTTTCTCCTGAACCCGGCGAGCTAGCCCACCATTATGCCTCTTGGGGACCAGCGAACGTGTATGGACTGAAGAGTCCGGAGGCTGATGCGTTGATGCGGAAGGGGCAAACCACGGTGGATCCTGCGGAACGCAAGAAAATCTACAACGAGCTTCAAAAGGTTCTTGTACAACAGGCTCCAAAACTGTGGTTGTACTCTCCTCCTGTCGTCGAAATAGCTTCACCCAAATTGAAGGGTTACAAGCCGTTGGCCCTTGAGTGGAGGTTGCTCCTGCGGAAGGCGTGGCTTGAGGCCTAGAGAACTAGCCTGGCACTTTGCCCTCTAGTAAAGTGGGGTATCGGCTCGCTTGCATCGTGAAACACGATGCAAGCGAGCCGAATAGTGGGCTCCTTGTCAGCTCAACTACAGTCATATGGTGCGATTGGGCCATAGCCATATTAACCAAACAGACAGGTTCTCGAGATGACCGCGTATATTGCTAAGCGTCTATTGATGATGATACCCATTCTGCTGGGTGTCTCCATAATAACTTTCCTTGTTATGCGTCTGCTACCTGGTAATGTGGTAGAGGTACTCATCGGTACTAACCCTGATATACCCCGCGAGCGAATCCTTGAGTTCGAGAGAATGCTCGGTCTGCACAGGCCTCTCTATATCCAGTATTTTGATTGGCTATCGCATGTAATAAGAGGCGACCTGGGTCACTCGCTAAGAACTGGGCGGCCAGTACTGGCCGACATCCTGCAAAGGCTGCCACTCACTGCTGAGATTGCTATCGCTTCCTTAATCATTGCCCTGAGCATTGGCCTGCCTGCTGGTATCATATCCGCTGTGAAACGTAACAGTCTTGTGGATCTGGTAACCCGACTTGTCAGTTTAGTGGGCTTATCCTTGCCTAACTTTTGGCTAGCGACCATGTTGATTCTCCTTGTATCCTATCTGTTTCATTGGCTTCCCCACCTGGGCTGGGTGGGCTTGCTGGAAAGCCCTGTCGAAAATATCCAGATAATTATTTTGCCATCGCTTGCCTTAGGTGTGGTAACCGCAGCCATTGTAATGCGTATGGTTAGATCCTCTTTCCTAGATGTATACACCCGAGATTACATACTTACGGCCAGAGCGAAGGGCTTGACAGAGCGAATAGTGATATACCGACATGCTTTGAAGAATGCTCTCATCCCTGTCGTCACCGTTGTAGGCGTTCAGATGGGTTATCTATTAGGTGGGACTATCATAGTTGAGGAGATATTTGGACTTCCTGGCGTAGGACGATTGGTTCTGTATGCGATCTACCAGCGTGACTACCCCCTCGTTCAGGGGGGCGTGTTGTTTGTGACCGTAGTCTTTGTGTTAGTAAACCTGGTGGTGGATATCCTGTATGCCTATTTAGATCCCCGCATTACTTACGAGTAGGTCTGGTGAACTTCTATGTCAACTATCCTTAAGGCGCAGACCACTGAATGGCGTAGGGGAGATCTAAGCAGGATTAGATTGTTGTTTTTAATGATCCAGCGGAATTCTATCGGCACCGCGGGAGGTATCGTCGTCTTAATAACGGTACTGGTGGCAATCTTAGCGCCTTATATCGCACCTCAGGACCCGAACGCTATGAACATCCAGTGTCGATTACAGCCACCAAGTGCAACCTTTCCGCTGGGCACAGATAGCTTCGGCCGGGATATCCTCGTTAGACTGATATACGGGGCGCGGATTTCCCTCTGGGTAGGTATATTAGCAGTGGCCATAGCCTTGACTGCTGGCGCTTGGGTTGGCTTGATAGCTGGATACTATGAGGGGATCATCGGTATGGTGCTCATGCGAACGATGGACGTGATTCTTTCCTTTCCGGCCATTTTACTGGCCCTATTTGTGACGGCTATCTTGGGACCCAACACTACAAATGCTATGCTAGCGATCGGGATAGTGTTTATACCCACATTCGCCAGGTTAGCGCAGGGTTCGGTGCTCTCAGAGAAACGAAAGGAGTTCGTTGAGGCGGCCAGAACAATAGGGGCTACAGACGCCCGTATTATTCTTTTTCATATCTTCCCCAATGTCGTCACCCCTTTAATTGTACAGGCGACCCTTAGTTTTTCTTGGGCAATTTTGACCGAGGCGGCTTTAAGCTTTCTAGGGCTTGGTACACAACCCCCTACGCCGTCTTGGGGAGCAATGCTGAGCGCGAGTCGACAATTTATGCTGACGGCTCCTTGGACAGCGATATTTCCAGGAGCAGCGATCATGGTCACCGTATTAGGGTTCAATTTACTGGGAGACACCTTGAGAGACATCCTAGATCCACGGCTGCGGACCTTGATGGAAGCCTAGCACTCTTCGCTAGCTATGGTGTGCAATAATGGTGATTGAGTCGAGAATATTGTGGATTTTGAGCCTCCGAGGAGTGTACCTATATCCATGGCGTTACTATCTTGATTGATGGAGGGTATCTGGCTTATCTGCGACGTGACTAGCGCTGGTAAAACGAGTATACCTCGCCTTGTGGCTTTAGGCGGCGTAGGAGGTCAAGATGAGCATGAATGACTTCGAATACGCGCTTGTGCAGACGGGTGACGCCTCTGCCGGCGGTATAGCCATTGCTACAGTAAACGTGACACCGATCCATAACAAGGAAGCGAACCTAGAAAAATATGTGTCGTTCATACGCAAGGCTGGGGAGTTAGGGGCGAACCTGATCGTGTTCCCAGAGCAGGCTTTGCAAGGATATTTATGGGAAACGGAACACACTTTGACACTGAGCCCAGAAGTTTTCCAGTATCACTATCAGAATGCTGAAACGATCCCAGGGGAAGCGACAGCGATCCTGAGGCAATATGCAAAACAATACGATCTCTACATAGTCATGGGACTTACCGAAGTTTCGCCTACATATGCTGGAGGTACAGGAGCCCTATTTAATAGCACAGCGTTGATAGGCCCAGGTGGTGTTATAGGAGTGTATAGAAAAGTTCATCAGCCGGGAGCGGAGCTCCATATCTATCGAGCCGGTAACGCCCTCGATGTCTATGACACTCCTCTGGGGCGGATTGGCATGCTGATCTGCTACGATGTAGCTTTTTCCGAGACGTGCCTCATTTATGCCATAAAGGGGACTGATATACTTGTGTTCTCCACGGCCTGGACGTACTCGGGCCCTCTAACGGTAAATGGTATCACGGTAGAGGACTATCAGGGGTATCTCTATGATACTTTCGTAAAATGTCGAGCTGCGGAGAACCAAATATGGTTCGTTGCCTCCGACTGTGCCGGGCGGGATTGTAAGATGCCATGGCACTTCTATGGACATAGCCGGATCATCAATCCCAGTGGGATAGTCATCGCCGAAATAGCAGACGAGGAAGGGATGGCCATAGCTCACGGGCTCAAGATCAAAGAGGAGATCCTGGCGGCCAGGACCAGCTACTTTGCTGGACTTAACATACTGGCGGATCGTGTACCTGAGCTGTATGGGGCTATCAGCGATCCGAATCTCATCTATCCTCCTGATCGCCAGATTGATCCGTGATTGAGTGGGTGTATGGGTATTGTAGTTAAGCAAAGAGCTCAAGCTAAGGTCAAAAGGATACAAACGGTACTCGGGGGCTGCTTGCCGGAGGAACTTGGTGCCACGGCGATGCATGAACACCTCCACATTGATTTGGGGAGGAGACCAAGTAGTGCTGAAAGAAGGGCACAGGAGCTGGAGTTTGCGATTAACGGTATGCAAGAATTTAAAGCAGCCGGGGGAAAAACAGTAGTTAGTGTAACGAGCATCGGCATGGGCCGGGACGCCCACTTTCTACACAGTGTCAGCAAGGCGACAGGAGTGCATATTGTTGCTGGCACCGGCTTTTATCAAGGCCCCTTCCTCCCCAACTATTTGAAAGAGATGAGTATCGATGAAATCGCCCAAATTTTCACTCATGATCTCGCCGATGGGATCGATGGCACTAGTATTAAGGCTGGCATTATCGGCGAAATCGGCAGTTCCATCAACCAGATCACCGCGCTCGAAGAAAAGGTTCTGCGCGCTGCGGCGAGGGCCCACCTGAGAACCGGAGCAGCCATCTCTACGCACACGGGCTATGGCACGATGGGGCTAGAGCAGCTGGATATTCTAGAGAATGAGGGTGCTGATTTGAGGCGTGTAATTATCGGACATTCTGATATCAATCCTGATCTTGATTATCATCTAGCTATCGTGCAGCGTGGGGCGAACCTTGAATATGATACGATAGGGAAGGAGAAATGGAGCAACTTGAATGGCCGGATTTATAATGTCCCGGATGACCAAAGGATTCGCCTGATCACGGCCATGGTGAAAATGGGATATGCAAACCGATTGTTCTTTTCTTCGGACATCATGATGGAAAAATATGAGGAAGAGCAGAAACTTAATCCTGAGACTCTGGGCCGTTTCCGGTTTGCATATATTCTAAGGGGCTTCATCCCTAAACTGCTGGCGGCAGGTATTGATACGTTTACTGTGCACACTATTCTACACGAGAACCCTAAGCGTGTATTGCCATTTTGACCTGTTAGGTTTCAAGGCGAGAAAGGGATCGAAAAACGGGGGGAGGGATAGCGCCTTTTGGGCAGGTTCTAGATATGCCCCTTGCTTCAAAACCCTAAGACCGGGGCAGGGGTTGTTGAAAAAACTTGCTTGAGGAGGTCTACAGTGCCTAAGGTCTTTGTGATATATGAGTTAAAGCCCGAAACGGACCCAAGGAAATACGAAGAATGGTCGACCGAATCTGATCAGCCAACCATGAGGGCGGCTGCATCGGTCTTGGGCCTCACCCTGTACAAAGTGCTACCTAAAGCGGGAGAGATGGAAAAACGCAAGTATATCGAGGTCATTGATGTAAGCAGTCTACAGGATTTTGAGAGAGACTTGCAGACACCTGAGGTGCGGAAGACCAGCGGCGAATGGCTTGCCCAAGTTAACGCTGATTTTCAGATCATCTACGCAGAGGAAGTTGGGCAAAAATGAAGATAGGAATTTTTACGGTGCTCTTCAACGAGAAGCCGCTGGAAGAGGTGGCGCGGTACGTCGCTAGCTTAGGCTACGAGATGGTAGAACTGGCGGCCTGGCGGGGTAGCAACCATCTAGATATCGATCGGACAGTCAGCGATAGAGTCTACGTGAGGAGCATTAAGGACATGTTGGCTCGATATAACCTTACCATCTCCGCCGTCAGTAACCACTTGGAAGGGCAACTGGTCCTTGGGCCTCTGAACGAAAGCACCGACGGCTGGGCGCCGATCAAGGACCCTGACGAGAAGGTTAGGTATGGCATGGAGCGGATGAAGAAGACTGCTCAAGCCGCCTCTGCCTTGGGGGTGCCCGTGGTTAATGGTTTCACTGGTTCCCATGTGTGGGGGCACTGGTACATCTTCCCGCCAGCCAATGAGCAGATATACGAGCGTGGATGGGAGCTATTTGCTGAGCGTTGGAACAGTATCCTCGACACTTTCAAGGAGTACGGGGTAAAGTTTGCCCTGGAGGTGCACCCCACCGAGATAGCCTACAACATTGAGACGGCCGAACGGGCCGTTAAGGCCCTCGATGGTCGCCCTGAGTTTGGTTTTAACTTCGATCCCAGCCACCTCGTCTGGCAGTTGATCGATCCCGTGATCTTCATCAAGAAATTCGGCAAGCGGATCTATCACGCCCATGCCAAAGATTCAGAACTCCAAGCGGACGAGTTGCCTAGGTCAGGTGTTATCCCCACCGGTGCTTGGACACGCCCTGACCGAGGGTTTCGCTTCCGTTGCCCCGGTTGGGGTGAGGTGAACTGGCGGCGCGTTATGACCGCCTTGCTCGCTGTGGGATATGATTATGTCCTCTCCTACGAGCATGAGGATCCGGTGATGTCCAGGGAGGACGGTGTCGAGAAATGCATCCAGTACCTGAAACCGCTGATCATCAAGAAGCCCTTGGAGGTGGTTTGGTGGTAAATCAGCGCCTTGAGGGGGAGGAGGCTAGACATGGGTGAGGAAAAGACGGACTTCATGACTAGGGGTGAGACACAGCCCTTGGCTGTAGAGATCCCTGAGATCGGTGTAGGTATGCTTGGCTATGCCTTCATGGGTAAAGCGCATTCAAACGCCTACAAGAAGATGCCGTACATCTTCTGGCCACCGCCCGCCATACCCAAACTGGTGGCCATCTGTGGCCGATCCGAGGAAGCCGTGCGCGAAGCAACACGCAGGTACGGCTTCGAGGGCTACTACATGGATTGGCGGGAGATGCTCAGGGATGACCGTATCCAGCTTTTCGATAACTGTGCCTCCAACGATATGCACGCCGATCCCTGTATCGCTGCCGCTGAGGCGGGCAAGCATGTCTTTTGTGAGAAGCCACTGGCTGGATCTGCACCCGAAGCGCTGAGAATGTTAGAGGCGGTGAACAAGGCCGGAGTGAAGCACGCTTGCGCCTTCAACTACCGGTTTGTCCCAGCCATCCGCCAGGCACGGTTGCTCATCGAGCAAGGAGCCTTGGGACATATCCATCACTTCCGGGCATGCTACCTCCAAGAATGGCTCACTGATCCCAAGTACCCTTTGGTCTGGCGGTTGGACAGAAGGATTGCTGGTAGTGGGGCATTGGGGGACCTTGGAGCTCACATCATCGACCTGGCTCGTTTTCTGGTGGACGAGCCTAAGGCGGTCAGTGGATTGCTGACGACCTTCGTCAAGGAGCGACCACTACCGGGTGATCCAGAAAGAATGGGTAGGGTAGACGTGGATGATGCCTTTGCAGCAGTCATCGAGTTTCAGAACGGCGCAGTGGGCACCCTAGAGGCCTCCCGCTTCTGCCCTGGCAGGAAGAACTATGAGGTCATTGAAATCAACGGCTCCAAAGGGAGCATCGCCTTCGATCTGGAGAGGCTCAATGAGCTAAGGGTTTACCTGATCGATACCCAACCTAGGGAGATAACAGGTTTCCGCGAGGTTCTAGTGAGTGAGTCATACCATCCCTTCTGGGCGAGCTGGTGGCCACCTGGACATATGATCGGATGGGAACACAGCTTCGTTCATGAGCTATATCATCTGATCGACGCCATCGTTAACGATAAGAGCGTAGCTCCCTATGGCGCCACTTTCGAGGACGGCTACAAGTGCGCTGTGATCTGTGACGCCATCGCTGAATCAGCGAGGACGGGGAAACGGGTGGAAATTCAGTATTAGCTAAGGTCGCTACGCTCCTTTTCAGGGATAACGAGGTAAATAAGTAACAGTTTCTATTGAGGCAATACGTAGGCTATGGCTGGGGCGACGATTGTGCTTGATTTATCCAACCTATATTCTATACTTAGGGCACCGAGGGAGATCAAGCAAGATGGCTGAGCCGAAAACGTCGGCGACACTAGCGGATATCCAGCGAGTAGTCCAGCAGATCGTGGAGCGATTCCACCCCCAGAAGGTGTTCTTGTTCGGTTCCTACGCCTACGGAAAACCGACGCCCGACAGCGATGTGGATTTGCTGGTAATGATGGAGACACTGCTGCGGAACGTGGAACAGGCCGTGGAGATTCGTAAGGCGGTTGACTTCCCGTTCCCAACCGACTTGCTGGTTCGTACCCCCCAGCAAATTGCTGAGCGCTTGGCAGTGGGGGATGTCTTTCTGCGAGAGGTGCTCACGAAAGGCGTGGTGCTCTATGAAGCCAATGACACAGGAGTGGACTGAAAAAGCAGAGGGCGACTACAAAGTAGCAACCGCTCAGTGGCATACCAACGACCCTGTCTACGATGCGATTTGCTTTCACGCTCAGCAATGCGTGGAAAGGTATCTCAAGGCGTGGTTGGTGGAACGGGATGTAGACTTTCCCAAGACCCACGATTTGGAAGCACTGGCAAAACTTTGTCTGCCCTCGCTGCCGGAACTGGCTTTGCTGATGGACGGACTGCGTTTCCTGACCAGCTTTGCTGTAGAGATTCGCTATCCCAGCACCTTTGCCCAAAGGCAAGACGCAGAAGGATGCTGGCAGGCCGCCTTGCAAGCGCGCCGTCTCATCCGAGAGAAGCTGGACGCGCGAACCTGACCTGACCCAATGGGAGCCCGGATTCAAGAGGAGGAGACAATGAAGTGTGTCGTTTGTAAGCAAGCAGAAACCCTTCCTGGCAAGGCGACGGTGACTCTGGAGCGAGATAGCGTCACCCTGGTGATCAAGGGTGTGCCGGCGAGGGTCTGCCCAAACTGCGGGGAGGAATACGTAGACGAAGAAATCACTGCATGGCTCCTTCAGGCCGCAGAGGAAGCCTCCCGGGCTGGCGTCCAGGTAGACATCCGTGAGTATGTGGCGGCGTAGGCCGAGTGCAAGAAACGGGCTACACTCGGCAGCCGTTGGGAAGGGGCTGCGCCCCCTTGGAACCCCCACTGTTCGTCACTCTCATCCACGCCCTTGACTTTGGGTACTAACCCCCAGACCTGGCTTCGGCGCTCGCCCCGGCTGTGCGTGGTTCCAGGCTCTTCAGGAAACCGATGAAGATGATTACAGCCCCAAGCAATTCCCCAAGATAGAAGAACTCAGGAATATTGAAGCGGGCCAGCGTGCCCCCGATGGCTGGCATGAAGGCGCCGATGGCGATCAGGATATTGGCCACGACGCGATGGGGCAGGATCTGCCGACGCCAAAAGAGCCAGGCACTGTAGAGGGCTCCACCGGCCAGGGCGACGGTGCCGAAGATATTAAATATAGGGGTCAGCAGCCGCACGTAATTCGGCATAGCCACACCACTGACTTTGGAGGAGGTGGGCAGGAGCGCCACGTTGACCGAGGCAGTGAACACCAGGTAGATGGCCATGAGCGAGCCTAAGCCCAGGATGAGCATAACCAGGTGAGCAACCCGCCGCGGTGCCAGTAGATAGACCGTGCCCATGCCCAGATAGGCAGCGACGAAGAAAGCCCCCGTGACGTACCAGACTCGATAAACGGTCACGTTCCAGCCGCTTACGCCGGCTAGAAATTCGCAACCAGCGCTGAGTCCGTAAAAAAGTAGCCCTAGGCTCCAGAGCAGCTGGTAAGGCTTCCGTCTAGCCAGGTACTGAGCGAAGACGGCCGCTGCGAACACAAAACTGATCGCACTCGATAGAAAGGGGAGAACCGTATCCATATGAAACCTCCTACGAAGTTATCGCTGGCGGTATCTAACATCTAGCGCACCAGGTTCGCTTCAGCGCTGCGCTCAGGCCGGTAAGCCCGGGCCTCCCAGCTTCTTCATCAGGTTGGCCATCTCGACGGCGCTCACCGCGGCATCGAATCCCTTATTACCGGCCTTAGCCCCGGCTCTCTCGATGGCCTGTTCCAGACTATCGGCCGTGATGACGCCAAAGGTGATCGGCACGCCAGTTTCCAGGGCGGTATTGGCGATGCCCTTAGACACCTCAGCAGCGATGTATTCGAAATGAGGCGTGTCTCCCCTGATGACGACACCAAGGCAGATCACAGCATCGAACCGATCACTCTGAGCCATCTTTTTGGCCACCAGAGGTAGTTCGAAGGCACCCGGCACGAGGGCGATGTCTACATCCTCCTCACGCACCCCGTGTCGCAGGAGGGCATCCATCGCCCCCTCCAGGAGCCTGTTCCCGACAAAATCGTTAACCCGGGAAAGAACCACGCCCATGTGTAAGCCGGCGCCAAGTAGATTCCCCTCGTAGATCCTTCTCATCCCTTTTCCTCCATATTTAGAAGATGACCCAACTTCGTCTGTTTTGTGGCCAGGTAGCGCGCATTTAATGGGTTAGGCACAACCAGCAAGGGGACACGTTCAACAATGGTCAATCCGTAGCCCTCAAGTCCGACTACCTTACGGGGATTATTGGTCATCAAGCGGATATTTTTTAGGCCCAGATCAACCAGGATCTGAGCGCCGATGCCGTAATCACGCAGGTCGGGCGCAAAGCCCAGCTTGAGGTTAGCCTCTACCGTATCCAGCCCTTCATCCTGGAGGGCATAGGCTCTCAGCTTGTTATGCAGTCCGATGCCCCGTCCCTCCTGGCGCATATAGAGGAAGACACCGCGTCCTTCCTTTCCAATCATCCCCAGGGCAAGATCCCTTTGCTCTCCGCAGTCGCAGCGCAGGGAGCCAAACACGTCTCCCGTTAGGCACTCGGAGTGCACCCGGACGAGGACAGGGTCGTCTGTAGCCACATCTCCTTTGACCAGGGCGATATGGGGTTCTTTGCTGATAATGCTTTCGTAGGCGATAGTCGTGAAATCGCCATATTTCGTGGGCAGGCTCGCCTCGGCCACGCGTCTGATCAGCTTCTCGTGTCGTTGACGATATTCGATCAGTTGGGCCACGCTGATGATCCTGATCCCATGTTTAGCCGAGAATTCCTCCAGCTGGGGGCGGCGGGCCATGGTGCCGTCGTCGTTCATTATTTCGCAGATAACCCCGGCCGGATACAAGCCGGCCAGTCTGGCCAGATCAACGGCCGCCTCCGTCTGACCAGCCCGTACCAGAACCCCCCCGTCCCTGGCGCGCAGAGGGAACATATGCCCGGGACGGGCCAAATCCTCCGGCTTCGTTCTTGAATCCAGGATGGCCTTGACGGTTGCCGCCCGATCGTAAGCGGAGATACCAGTTGTTACCAGATGCTTGGCCTCCACCGAGACGGTGAAGCCTGTCCCAAAGACAGCGGTGTTATTCTGCACCATTAGCGGTATTTGCAATTCATCAAGACGTTGGCCGATGATAGGCAGACAGATCAAGCCCCGGCCGTACTTAGCCATGAAATTGATCGCCTCTGGTGTAACCTTCTCCGCGGCGATGGCCAGATCGCCCTCGTTTTCGCGGTCTTCATCGTCCACGATAATAACGAATTTGCCTGCTTTGAAATCCTCTATGGCTTCCTGGATAGTGGCTAAGGGCATAAGCGGTCTCCTTCCTAGGGCTTATAATCGTAAGTGGCCAAAAGTTCGGCGGTGATGGACGCCTTAGAGGTACGTTCCTGGGTGAACTTCTCTATATACTTGGCCAGTATATCTACCTCCAGGTTGACCAGGTCACCCGACCTTTTCTCCCCTAGATTGGTATTCTCCCGGGTATATTTTACTAACGAGACGTCAAAAAAGGCATCATCACAAGCAGTGACAGTCAGGCTAACACCGTCTACAGCGATGAAGCCCTTCTCGACGATGTAACGCATCACCTCTGGCGGCGCGGCGAAGCGCATCACGATCGCCTCCTTCTCTCGCCTCAAAGTGAGTACCCGGCCTACATCATCGATATGGCCCTGCACAAAGTGACCTCCCAGGCGACCACCCAGGGGAAGGGCCCGTTCCAGGTTTACCCGGTCGCCACTCACGAGCTGGGAGAGGTTGGTGCGTTTGATCGTCTCAGGCATCACAGCCACCGCAAACCAATCCTCGCCTCGCCTTGCCACCGTAAGGCAGGCGCCATTGACGGCGATACTATCCCCTGGCTTTAAATCGGTGAGGACCAGTCTGGCCTTTATGGTTAAACGGTCCGCCCGAACCTCGCGGACTTTGCCTACCTCTTCAACAATCCCCGTAAACACGATTAGCCTCCGTTACGGCGTGGGTAACCCTGGATCAGCACATCATCGTCCAGTATCTCTACTCGTCTATCCTTCAGGGTGAGAGCCTCAGCCATAGACTTGATTCCCAGCCCGCCCACGGGCGTCGGGGCCCTGCTGCCTCCAATGATCTTGGGGGCAATGAAGGCATATACCTTGTCGACCAATCCGGCGGTGAAGAGCGAAGCCAGCAGTTCGCCACCCCCTTCGGCCAATACGTTGGTGACGCCGCGTTTACCTAAGAGCGCGATAAGTTCGCTTAAGTCGACATGCCCATCCTTCTCCGGTAGGAGAAGCACCTCCGCTCCGCTCTCCTCCATCTGTTTTCGTTTAAGCGGGTCGCTGAGCTCCGTCGAGGCGATTATCGTGCCCTGGGCCAGGGCTGGCGAAAGGACCCGTGCCGTAAGGGGAATCCTCCCCCGGCTATCGACGATGACGCGCCATGGGTCTCGCGTCCGAGGCGGTCGGCCACTTTCGCCCACCAGCCTTATGGTCAGTTGGGGATCGTCGGTGATGACCGTGTTCACCCCAACGAGGATGACATCGCTGACATCTCGTAGTTCGTGGGCCCTTTTCCTGGCCGTCTCCCCAGTGATCCATTTCGAATGACCAGAGGCGGTGGCAATCTTCCCATCCAACGTCATCGCCCATTTAGCTACGACGAACGGCAACCCGGTCGTAATGTACTTGATGAAGGACTCATTTAGTTCCCTGGCCTCAGCCTCGTATTCGCCCACCTGGGTAGGGATGCCCGCCTCCTCCAGCTGTCGACGTCCGCGCCCCCCAACGAGCGGGTTCGGGTCGAGCATAGCCATATGCACTTCGGCTACACCCGCTCTGATGATGGCTTGAGTGCAAGGAGGGGTGCGCCCAAAGTGAGCACACGGTTCTAAGGTCACGTAGAGGGTAGCCCCCCTGGCCATCTCCCCTGCCTTTTGCAAGGCCACGACCTCAGCGTGCCAGGAGCCGGCTGGCTGGGTATAACCCTCACCAACAACCTGACCACTCTTGACCAGCACCGCCCCTACGGCCGGGTTGGGACTGGTCCGCCCCAGGGCCAGACGCGCTAAAGCGAGCGCACGGGCCATATAGTCCATCGTATTCTCCCCGTCTGGAATAAAATACGACCCGAAGGCCTAGAGCACTTCGGGTCGTCGAGTGTCTCCACCGCCTTCTTCCATCCGGACTGTACCGTCGGCTCTGGACCTTCCCCAGATCTGCCAGTAAACTGGCTCGCGGGCTGTACCGCCGATCAGGAATTGGCACCCTTCGTGCCTCACCCTGCCCTGAAGGTAGTTTTCTATTGACTCTAGTCTACTGCTTTTGATTTTCCTTGTCAATTATACCACGTTTGGGGTAGAATTTCACTGAGGGGGAGTGACAAAGGCATGCGCTGTGGCACATGTGGTTTCGAGAACCCGGAGAGCATGCGTTTCTGTGGTGGTTGCGGCGCCAAGCTGCCTATCACTTGTGGCCAGTGCGCCTTTGTCAACCCGCCTCAGTTCCGCTTCTGTGGTGGATGTGGTGCCCCTCTCGGCGCCCCAGAGACGCCTGCGGCGCCTCCTCCTCAACCCCCTCCCCCTGCGGCCGAGCCAGTGCGCCCCTCGTTAGAAGCCGAGCGCCGCCAGGTGACCGTCCTGTTCAGCGACGTGAGCGGCTCAACAGCTATAACCGAGCGGCTGGATCCCGAGGAATTCAGGGATATAATGAACGATTGCTTCCAACGTCTGGGGGCCAGGATCACCAAATATGAGGGTACGATTGATAAATACATCGGTGACAACATCATGGCCCTCTTCGGGGCCCCCATCGCCCACGAAAATGATGCGGAGCGGGCGATCAGGGCTGCCCTGGAGATGCAGGAGGAACTTAAGCAGATCAGCGTGGGACTGGAGAAGAGGATCGGACGACCATTAGCCATGCGCATCGGCATTAACACCGGTGAGGTGATCGCCGGAGGCATTGGGTCAGAGGCTAAGATAGACTATACCGTAATGGGCGATGCCGTCAATGTAGCCTCCAGGCTAGAGCACTCAGCCGGAGTGGGCAAGGTTCTGGTCAGCCATAGCACCTACTCCCTTACCCAGGGAGTTTTCGATTTTACACCCCTTGAGCCGTTGTACGTTAAAGGCAAAGAGAAACCACTCCAGGTCTATGAGGTGATAGGGCTGGCCAAGCAGCGCCGCCCTATGCGGGGGATAGAAGGGCTAGAATCGAAATTCATCGGTAGAACGACCGAGCTGGAGCAGTTGAAGTCCTCCTTTACCCTGGCGATGATGGGCAAGGCGCAGCTCGTTTGTATCGTAGGTGAGGCTGGCCTGGGCAAGTCGCGTCTTCTCTTCGAATTCCGCAAATACCTGGAGGAGAGCGGTCGTCTGGAGACGGTCACCTACCTGAAGGGCCGCTGCTTACCCTACACTCAGGGTAACACCTACAGCGCTGTTTCCGATCTCCTGCGCGATTACTTTCACCTCACCGATGAGGATACAGAGGAGGATATCCAGACAAAGATGGCTGCTCGTCTGGAGGCATCTGAGCTAAGAGTGCCCATTAATCATCTTCTCTCTGGGGCGAAGGATGTCAGCCCGTCCCACCTTTCTCCCCAACAGTGGAAGAAGGAGACGTTTGCCGCCGTGCGCCAGCTCCTCGAACGTGAGGCAGGGAAGGCGCCATTACTCATCGTCGTTGAGGATTTGCATTGGGTTGATCCATCATCCTTTGAACTGCTTGATTTCCTCACTGAACAGCTCAAGGACGTACCCATCTTTTTCTGTCTGCTCCACCGACCCGATTTACAGGAACCGGAACACTGGTGGACACACCCAGGACATACCCGCATCGCTCTGCAACCGCTGACTGTGGAGCAGGGCTCTGAGCTGATTGTTTCTTTGCTCAGTGTAACCAGCTTGCCAGATGAAACAAGAGAGCTTATCGTGCAACGGTCCGGGGGCAATCCGTTCTATGTAGAGGAGATAATCAGGTCGCTTATCGAGAGCAAGTTGCTCGTGAGGGAGAATCATACCTGGCGGGCTGATGGGCCGATCACCCCCACTATTATTCCGGAAAGTGTGCAGGGGGTAATAATGTCCCGCCTGGATCGACTCGAGGAAAAACCTAAGCGGGTCTTGCAGCAGGCCGCCGTGATCGGCCGCCGCTTCAGTCTTGGTTTACTGAGGGAAATCTCTGATGTGGCCGAACTTAACCCTTGCCTTAGCCAGCTGGAGGAGGGCGAATTTATCTTCTTGCGCGACCGCCATGCCCGTGAGCCAGAGTATACCTTCAAACATATCCTTACTCAGGAGGTCGCTTACAATAGTTTACTCCTCCGCTCACGGAGGGAGTTGCACCAGAAGGTGGCTGAGCGCCTGGAGCGCCGTTATAGCGATCGGTTGGAGCCACACGTAGAGGCGCTGGCCCATCACTATCACCGTGGGGAGGTATGGGCGAAAGCCCTGCGATTCTCTGCCCTGGCTGGCGATAAGGCTAAGAGACTGTATGCCAACCGCGAGGCATTGCATTACTATAGCCAGGCCCTTGAGGCGGTGGATCATCTGGAGAAACAGCCGGATCAAGCAGTGGTCGGCTTATCTCCGGAGGAGATGGCCGTGTCCCCAGAGATGCTGCGCGGGCAGCGGGTGGAGATCTTGACCAATCGGGGCGATGTCTATGCTCTCCTTGGGGAGTACGACGATGCCTTAACCAGTTATGAAGGGGCCCTAGCCCATTGTTGGGAGCCGCTAAAATACGCTGATATCTTATGGCGCATCGGTGAAAACGTTCATGAAAAGCGGGGCAAATATGACCTGTCCCTGGGGGTCTTTGGAGCAGCCGTCTCAGCTGTGGGTGAGGAGCCGTCCCACATAGCTTTGTTAGCGCGCATTCGTGCCTCTATTGCTAAAGTATACTTGCGCCAGGGACGCTATGAGCTAGCCAGGCAGTTCAGCCTCGACAGCATCGAACTGCTCCGGGGAAGTGAGCATCACCGTGAGCTGGCGCAGGCCTGGCGTCAGTTAGGATATGTCCACTATCTCTCGGGCAACTGGGATGAGGCCATCGGGTGTTGGGAAAAAGGAATCAGCGAAGCCAAGCGTACCGGTGACCCCTGGGAGGTGGGAGCACTCTACAATAACCTTGGTGCAGCCTACATCCGCAAGGGGGACTATGGGCGAGGCACGGCCTGTTTTGAGGATTACTTGCGCGTTGCGGATAAATTGGGCTATACCTCCGCTATTGCTGATGCCTATACCAATTTAGGCGGTAGCCATCGGATGAGGGGGGATTTACCCCGGGCCATCGAACATTACCAGAAGAGTCTGAGTATGAAAGAGAAGATTGGCGACGCGCGGGGCGTGGTGCGCAATCTTCTGAATCTGGGCGAAGCCTATCGGGAGCTCGGACGGGCACCTGAATCTATAGAGAGCCTCAAACGAAGTCTCCAGATGGCTCAAGGGATTGGGGCTGGTGAGGCATTGACCGAGATCTGCCGACAGCTGGGCGAAAGCTATATAGAGCTCGGAGACCAGACGACGGCCTTTGATTACGCCTTACGCGCTCTCCACCAGGCACAGCAGACGGGGAATAGATTAGAAGAGGCTATCGCTCATCGGGTGCTCTCTACGACATACCGCCTGCGAGGTGACTGGGCTTCGGCCGCCGAGCATCTGTCGTCCTGTGAACAGCTATTACAGGAGCTGGGCAGTGAGCGCGAGACGGCTTTGGCCCTCTATGAGAGAGCCCTTTTTTGTATCGGTCAAGGGGAGCCGGCCAAGGCCCAGGAATATCTCTCCCAGGCCATTGCTTCACTCCAGAAGTTGGGGACAACCAAAGACTTGGAGAAGGCAAGGAATCTCCACTCGAGCCTGAGCGCAGGCCAACAGCTAGCCTGACGAATCCCGCATCCCACGGGGAGATCAAGGGGTTTGAACAACAGGGCTTCCAAGGGAGTGCAGCCCCGCCGCTGGGATGGCTTGGGACACAGCCTATAGGTAATTACTACCCTCCGCCGGAGGGGGAGTGCCGAGGGGCGAAGCCCTTCTGCTGGCCTGCCTGCCGCAGGCAGGGGTTTGGGGTCTCCCCAAAATTCTGCTCCCCTCTCCCGTCCGGGAAGGACGGGAGAGGGGAGCAGAGGGTGAGGACATCTTCCTCCCAAGGGGGGTTCAAGGGGGGCGCTCCCTCCTTGGAGTCCTTCGAAGAAGGATAGGGCTCCGCCCTAGTAGGGGCGACTGGCCAGTCACCCCTACATTCCTCCCTTCTTCCGCCGGGGCAGGGGAGATCAAGGAGGGGGCACAGCCCCACTACTTAGAGTGAATGGGGACACAGCCTGGACTTAATCCCCCCTTCTCCCCCACGCGAGTAAGGGGTGGTCAAGGAGGGAACACCCTCCTTGGAGGGTTCTAGGGCTCCGCCCTAGCTATTCTCCCCCTCTCCCGCCGTGCGGGAGAGGGGGATTAAGGGGGTGAGGGTGTCTTCCTCCCAAGGGGGGAGGTTGACACCATAGGGTGGCTTATAGTATCCTAAAATCAAACGAGCTGAAAGGAGTAGAATGACAAAAAACTCTGCTGAGGATTCAGGAGAGTTTTTTCGTTCCTCATCTTCATTTAAGGACATCGTTTTTATCCGAATCACTTAAGGAGAGCAGCCAGAATGCAAATCGTAGTGAAAGGTAAGAATATCGACGTAAATGAGACCTTGCGCTCTTATGTAGAAAAGAAGGCCAGCAAATTAGCTCGTTACCTGGATCACATTATGGATGTCACAGCAGAGCTATCGGAAGAGAAGACGAAAAGCAGTGGGGACCGCTACGTTATTCAGATGTTGCTTACAACTAATAACACTGTGTTGCGCGCTGAGGAGAAGGCCGGGGACATCTATACCGCCGTTGATGCCGTTCTCAATGTGATGCAGCGGCAGCTCGTGCGGCATAAGGAGAAATTATATAGCCGGGCGAAGACATCGGTGGCTAAAGCTGTAGCTGCCGAGGTCGAATCGGCTATTCTAGAGGAGGCACTTCAAGAGGAGAAACCCCACGTGGTCAAGATCAAGCGGTTCCTTATGAAACCGATGGCGGTGGAAGAGGCCGCAGCGGAGATGGAGGCCCTTGGCCACGACTTCTTCGTTTTCCTGAACGCCGCTACAGAGCAAATCAACGTCCTCTATCGCCGCCGGGATGGCAATTACGGCCTGATTGAGCCAGAGTTGATCTGAGACGACCACCATTCTCAACCTGGTTAAGCTAGAGGAGCCAGTTAGCCACATGTCTGATAAAGTGGCCTTGTTGGTCTTTGTGGGAGGGGAGTTCGCTACCCCCGTTGAGAGGATGGTGTTTCATGCTCAACAGGCCATCGCTCTCGATACCATCGAGAGAGCGATAGCCTGTGGACTTTGTGATCCGTTAATCGTGGCCACCGATTCGCCCGACCTGGCCCAACGTCTGGTCGACTGGCCGGTAACTATCGCCTTCGATACGGGACAGTTTCATTTCGGAGATACGCTGCGACGTCTTATTCGGCGCTATGAGCTGGAGCATCCGTTTTATATCGGTGGTGGGGCCGCCCCCTTACTGACAGCCAAGGAGATGGCTGAGATCTGTCGCTTGCTCCTCACTAATGATGGCGTCGTTATTCCCAACAATCTATTCTCAGCGGACTTCGTCGCTTTTACCCCCGGTACGGCCATCGAACATATTCCTCTTCCGTATAATGATAATAATCTGGCCTTCCTGTTGGAGCGAGTGGGCGCACTACGAAGCCTCCCCCTATCCCCGACAGCCGGAACCCTCTTTGATATAGACACACCTACAGATCTTATGGTGCTCCAAACGCATCCGGGCATCGGTCGACATACCGCGGCGTATCTGGGTGGACTCAGGTTAGACGCCTCGCGCCTGGAGGCGGCTGCGGCGGTTCTTAAGTCCCAAGAAAAACAGGTGGTAGTGGCCGGTCGGGTCGGTGCCCATTTGTGGTCACGCCTGGAGAAGGATTGTGCCTGTCGCACCCGTATCTATTCTGAGGAACGGGGTATGCGGGCCAGTGGACGCGAGGAGCGAGGGGAGGTGCGATCCCTTTTGGGCTTCTATTTGCAAGGCGTCGGGATAGCCGGGTTCCTTGCCGCCCTGACCGAGCTGGGTGACGCTGCTTTCCTGGACAGCCGCGTGCTCTTTGCCCACCTGGGCTTGCAGCCCTCAAGGGCAGATCGCTTCTACTCCGACCTGCTTCAGCCAGAGAACATTGTTGACCCGTTTGTCCGCGAGTTCACCGCTGCGGCCAGGGCAGCTGCGATACCGATCATCCTGGGCGGGCACTCTCTAGTATCTGGTGGTCTGCTGGCCCTCATCGAGGCGGCCTGGGCCGAGGCTAGTCATCCAGTTGGGACACCTGCAAACAGCGAAGAGTGATTTTCACTGGGAAGCGCCAAGATGCTCATCGCCTGGATGGTGATCCGAAGCTAGGATGCGGTCTCGTGCGGGAGGTCCTACAACGAAAACGAATGTGGCCTGGTGAGACTGATGGGAATTCTCTATCTGGTAGGGACACCGATTGGCAACCTGGAAGACATCTCCTTACGTGCTCTGCGCATCCTGAGAGAGGTGTCCCTCGTCGCCGCCGAGGACACGCGCCAGACTAAGAAACTGTTCGCCCGTTATCATATCTCGACACCGCTGATCAGCTACCATGAGCATAACAAGCGCAGCAGATTGCCCTACCTTTGCACCCGACTGGAGGAAAAGGATATTGCCCTCGTCTCAGAGGCGGGAATGCCCGGCATTTCAGACCCCGGCTACGAGCTGGTGTGCGCCGCCATCGAGCGTGGCTTCGCCGTTGTACCCATCCCCGGGGCGTCGGCCCTCCTGGCGGCCCTGGCCGCCTCCGGGTTGCCTACCGACCAGTTCGCTTATGTTGGCTACCTACCACGCCGACAAAGCGATAGGCGGAGGCTTCTCACCACTCTTCGAGAGGAACCGCGCACCATCGTCGCCTTTGAGTCACCACATCGGCTCTTGCGTTCGCTGCAGGATGCCCTGGAGGTTTTGGGCGAGCGCCCCATCGCTGTGGCCCGGGAACTGACGAAGGTCCATGAGGAGATATGGCGGGGATCCATCGAACAGGCCATCGCCTATTTTACGGAGAAACCACCTTTGGGAGAATTTACCCTGGTGATCGCCGGGGTAGAGCGGCGGCGTCCGCCCGTTGATCGAGAGACGATCAAGGAGCAGCTACTGGCCTTGATGGACGAGGGGATGAGTGGCAAGGAGGCTGTATCCCAAATAGCCGCGGCGACCGGCGTATCTAAAAGGGAGATATATAAAATATTGACAGAGGTGTCAGCCAGTCTTGATGAGGACCGGTTGGATCGACCCTGAAAAGATCAGGCGGCTCTTCTTCATAGCAGCTTCCTGTGCTATCATCGGCCTGACCATTGTTGTCGCTGGCGGGGGTGCTTCTTTCCTTCGGCGGCCGGTGGGAATCACGTATCTAATCTTATCGCTAAGGAGGTTATCACATGCCCGTTAAGCCAATCGTCATTAAGTTCTTCGCCCCAGTGATAGACGTGACCATTAACGCGCTGATGAACGCTATTGACGAAAAGATAAAGCAAGGTGCTAGAGAGTTCATTCTCCTCATTTCATCACCGGGAGGCACTGTCTTTCACGGCCTGAGTGCTTATAACTACTTGAAAGGAATGCCAGTAACCTTGACCACACACAATTTTGGAAGCGTAGATTCTATTGGCGTTGTTCTTTACTGTGGTGGCAGCAGACGGTTGTCCGTTCCACAAGCAAGATTCCTACTCCACGGTGTGAATGCTAACTTCCAGAACGAAAGTTTTGAAGAGAAGCAGCTCGAAGAAAGGCTTAAGGGACTAAGAATAGACATCGAGAATATTGCTAAGGTAATTGCTGCAAATACTGGCAAGACGGTTCAAGAAGTTACCGACGCAATGCTTGAAAGGACCACCCTCAACCCTGACGAAGCACAAGCATGGGGGTTGGTACATGAAATCAAGTCCGAGTTATTTGAGCTTGGCTCTGAGGTCATTTCTATCCAGTTTCAGCAACAGCCAAGTAGGTAACAGCGCCTAACACGGGGTTGCCTCCTTCGCTATGCTTCGTGCAAATCGCCTTTGGCGACTTCAGCAACTACGGAAACAGCAGAGGGGCGAACACGTAGGTTCGTCCCTACTAAAGCCGTCATAGCATCGGTGGCCCCCGCTAGCGGCTCGTTTTGTTTTCCCCTCAAGTATGTTATTATACGGCTGCTTTAGGAGGCGAAGCGAAGCAGTCTGTTATGGGTAAATTCTATATCACTACCCCAATCTACTATGTCAACGATGTGCCGCACGTCGGGCACGCCTATACCACGATCGCTGCCGATGTGCTGGCTCGTTACCATCGGCGTCGAGGGGACGACGTTTTCTTCCTTACAGGCACGGATGAGCATGGGGCAAATGTGGCTCAGGTGGCTAAAGCGCATGGGAAGAGCCCCAAGGAGTTCTGTGATAAGATAGTGGAGCACTTCCAGAAGGCGTGGCGGGCGCTGCACATCACCAATGACTTCTTTATTCGCACCACTGATCCCCTTCACGAGGAAGCCGTTCAGGTCTTTATGAGCCACTTATATGAGCGGGGCGAAATCTACAAGGGCAAGTACGAAGGGAAATACTGCCTGGCCTGTGAACGATTCCTCACCGAGGAGGATCTGGTCGATGGGCTTTGTCCGGATCACCGCAGCGAGCCCGTCTGGTATTCAGAGGAGAATTACTTCTTCACGCTCAGTAAGTATCAGGATATATTGATCAAGGCCATCCTGGACGCTTCTGATCCCAACCACTATGATATCGCCCCCTTAAGCAGACGAAATGAAGTTCTCGGTAAGATAAGGGCGGGACTGTCGGATATCAGCATATCCCGAGCCAGCCTGTCCTGGGGAGTACCCCTCCCCTTCGATCCCACCCACACTACCTACGTTTGGATCGATGCCCTTCTGAACTACATCAGCGCCATCGGCTATAAGCATGATCCGCAGCATTTCGCCCATTTCTGGCCGGCCGATGTACATCTTATGGCCAAGGATATCCTCTGGTTTCACGCCATCGTCTGGCCAGCCCTACTGATCTCGGCCGGACTTAAGCCACCCCGGAAGGTTTTTGCGCATGGCTTCTTCACCGTTGAGGGACAGAAAATGAGTAAAACGCTCGGTAACGTGCTCCGTCCCCAACAGCTGATCGATAGACTTGGGGCCAGCGCCACCCGTTATCTCCTGCTCTCCCATTTTCCCTTCGGGACGGATGGCGATGTCTCCCTGGCCGCCTTCAGCGAGCGTTACAACGCCGACCTGGCCAACGATCTGGGGAATCTATTGAATCGAACCCTGAGCATGATTAATAGATACTATAATGGCGCCGTGCCAGCCGCCAGCCAGGATGGAGTCGAAGGGGTTGACGGAGAACTGATCGACTCCGCTGAGCAGATGTTTGCAGACATGAGCACAGCTATGGATGATCTGGCCTTCAGCGAGGCGACAGCGGCCATCTGGAGATTGGTGGCCAGGGCCAACAAGTATGTCGAGGAGAATGCCCCTTGGAACCTGGCCAAACGGGATCGAGCACGACTGGACACAGTTATATATAATTTAGCTGAGTCGCTGCGCCTGATCGCTGTCGCTTTATGGCCCTTTATGCCGGAGGCAGTGACAGAGCTGTCCAGACAGCTAGGTATTGATCTGGAGCAATCGATTCCGTGGGACCAGGTCATCCAGTGGGGCGGTATGGTCCCCGGAACAAGGGTCAGGGCCAAACCGGCGCCCTTATTCCCCAGGGTGTCTTGATCTCCAGAGTGTAAAGGTGGAGAGCCCATGATTGATACACACGTACATCTGGATGCACCGGAATTTGATTCTGACCGTGACTCCGTTCTGAAGCAGGCCAGCGCCGCTGGTGTAGAGCAGATCATCACCGTTGGGGTCGATCTGAAATCGAGTCGAATGGCCATAGCCCTGGCTGAAAGCCATAAGGGGGTGTATGCTGCTGTAGGCATCCATCCCCATAGTGCTTCAGCCTGGAGTCCAGCGGAAATGGAGGCCATAGCCAGATTGGCCAGACATTCCAAGGTGGTGGCTATTGGTGAAACCGGTCTCGATTACTATCGAACCCTTTCTTCAAAGGAAAAACAGCGGCTATCCTTTGAGGCCCATCTCGCCCTGGCCAGGGAGTTGGCGTTGCCTGTTATCGTCCACGACCGTGAGGCGCACGACGACGTGCTGGCCATTCTAAGCGGCTGGGCAGAGGAAAATAAACGTACGAAAGGGCTGACCATAGGCGGTGTCCTACACAACTTTTCGGGCGACATGGCTATGGCCGAGTCTGCCATTTTCCTAGGGTTCCACCTCGGGATAGGAGGGGTGGTCACCTTCAACAACGCGCGCCGGTTAGTGGAAGTGGTACGAGGTGTCCCTCTGACGCATTTATTGTTGGAGACCGATAGTCCCTATCTGACGCCCCATCCTTGGCGTGGCCGACGCAACGAGCCAGCTAATCTCACGTATGTCCTCAGCAGAGTGGCTGAGCTAAAGAAGATGGCCACGGAAACCTTGAATATGATCACTACAGAGAACGCGCAGCGGTTATTCGCCCTGAACTGAGAGGCAATACTTGCAAACAACGGCGATGTTCGGTCCGGTACTACCAGAGCTGAGCAAGGTGGAAGACATGCTCATACAGACCGCGGAGGCGGATTATCCGCCTCTCTCCCTCCTACTGAAACATGTCTTACACACCAAGGGGAAGCGCATACGACCGGCCCTGGTCCTCCTGGCGGCCAAGTTTCACCATTATGATCTCGACCGTCTTCTCCCCATAGCCGTAGCCGTGGAGCTGCTGCACACGGCCACCCTGGTTCACGACGATATTATCGACCGAACCCTAATACGCCGCGGTAGTCCCACCTTGAACAGCATTGCTGATGCCAGTGCAGCCGTTCTCGTCGGCGATTATCTATTCGCCCGGGCAGCAGCCCACGGAGCACAGATCAACAATATAAGGGCTATGCACATATTCGCCAGGACGCTGATGACTATATGTGATGGAGAGCTGCGTCAGGCGTTCAATAGAGGGAATTGGCGACAGACAAAAGAGGAATATTTTCAGAAGATAGGTAGAAAGACGGCCTCCCTGTTTGCCGCTTCTACGGAGTCAGGGGCAGTATTGAGTTCAGCCCCGGAGATGGCCATCGAAGCCTTACGAGAATTCGGCTACAACCTGGGGATGGCCTTCCAGATCGTTGACGATGTGCTGGATTTCGTTGGCCAGGAAGGAGAGCTGGGGAAGCCCATAGGAAGCGACCTACGTCAGGGAACATTGACGCTGCCAGCTATCTATGCCTTGGAGCAATATCCAAATGACAACCCCATCGCGGCCATCCTTGAGCGGAGGGTGGAGGGAGAGGAATGGATACAGAGGGGTGTGGAGATGGTGACGAACTCCTTGGCTATTCGACTCACCATCGCTGAGGCGCGTAGATTCGGAGATAGGGCAAAATCCTGTTTGGCCATCCTACCAGCCAATGAGTGTCGTGAGGCACTGCTGGCTATAGCCAACTATGTGGTTGAGCGAAGCCATTAGTGGCCCAGAGTGAAAGGCCAGCGCTGGTCATCACTTTCACCGTCCACAGGCAGGGGCCTGACGCAACTTTGAGAGGGCTCCTGCTTGTGCTATCATAGCACCAGACTATCGAGGCCAACCCAGGACAAGCCGTCTCACTGCGGAGTCGCTGTGGACGTTCGTTTACTCGATGATGACCAAACCTGGAATAACTGGCTGATCTCTTCCGAGGGGAATATCCTCCAGTCATATGAGTGGGGAGAATTCAAAGCCAGGTTTGGCTGGCAGCCTATTCGGGTGGTGCTCAGCGATGGTGATCGCCTACTAGCCGGAGCACAGGTGTTGGTCCGCCGCACCCCCTTAGGCAGCATCGCTTATGTACCGAGAGGTCCGCTGGTTGATTTCAAGCAAGCGGACCTTGTGGCCAAGATGCTGGCGGCTTTACACGATATAGTGCAACACCAGAGAGTGATCTTCCTGAAGATAGAGCCGGATTGGCTGAACTCACCGGCCATAGCCGCCCGATTAGGCAGCTATGGCTTTCGACCAAGCATCCCAGTTCAACCGCGCAGTACCATCATCATCGACCTCACCCCTGACCTGGCCACCCTCTCCGCCCACATGCACATCAAAACACGCTATAATATTGGCCTGGCTGGCCGCAAAGGGATCAGCGTGTACGAGGGCAGCGAGGCCGATTTACCGCTCTTCTACCGGCTGCTGGAGGAGACGAGCCGGCGGGCAAGTTTTTTAGTCCATGGCTTCTCGTACTATCAGCAAGTGTGGCGCTGCCTGGAGAGAAAAGGGATGGCCCAGCTCCTCCTGGCCTCATATCAAGGGGAGGTTTTGGCAGGAACGATGATCTTCGTTATAGGGCAGCACGCCTACTATATGTATAGCGCTTCCAGTGGTAGATACCGTAACCTCAAGCCCAATGAGCTGCTACAATGGGAAGCGATAAAGTGGGCCAAAAGGGCTGGTTGCACCTCGTACGATCTCTGGGGGATCCCCGATGAGGTGGGGCAGCGAGCAGAGAACGGAGAGATGGAAGATCTACAGGAACAACAGAGCATGCTGCTCTCCCCCTTGTGGGGTGTCTATCAGTTCAAACGAGGGTTCGGTGGCCGGATCGTACGTTATAGCGGTGCCTATGATTATGTCTACAATCCCAGGCGTTATTGGGTATGGTCTACGGCCCTGCCGAAATTGCAACGAATGATCAGCAGGCTTGGCCGACACCGTGCATCGCAGCGGATTCAGAGGAGTGGGGCTGAGGAGTAAGAGTGAACCTGACTCACTTGCTGACACACATGCCCTACAAAGAGATCGGGGGGAGAACCAACGTAGAGGTGAGCCGTATCGTCGCCGATTCCCGCCTGGTGCAGCCGGGTGATCTGTTTGTGGCCATCGTCGGTCTGGAGCACGATGGACACAATTTCGCCCTGGCCGCTCTAGCCAGAGGCGCCGTAGCAGTGGTGGGGGAGAGACAAATGCCACTGCCCGCTCACATTCCCCAGGTCATAGTCGCCGATTCCCGAAAGGCTCTGGCCCTTCTGTCCGCTGCCTTTTACCACTTTCCAGCCAGAGACCTTCGCCTCATCGGTGTAACCGGCACGGATGGCAAGACGACTACAGTCAACCTGATCTGTGCCATCCTGGAGACGGCCGGCCATAAGATAGGGCTAATCAGCACGGTGAAGGCGAAGGTCGGTGATCGCCTGATCGATGCTCGCCCGCACACGACTACCCCTGAGGCACCGGATATCCAGCGCATTCTGGCGGAAATGCGCCAGGTGGGTACGGAATATGCTGTGATTGAGACAACGTCGCATGCGCTGGATCAGGAGCGGACCTACGCTTGTGATTATGACGTAGCCGTCATCACTAATGTGACCCACGAGCATTTCGATTACCATGGAACATACGAACGTTACCTGACGGCAAAGGCCAAGCTCTTCCAGTCGCTGCGGTCATCCTATCGCAAACCGAATACGCCCAAGGTGAGCGTGCTCAACAGAGATGATCCCTCCTTCGCGGTGCTGAGCAGAATAGAGACGGACCTCATCCTCAGTTATGGACTTGAAGCGGGAGCCGAGGTGAGGGCGACGGATATCACCTTCACCCCGTCTCGGACACAGTTCGTCCTGCGCTCGCCCGAGGGCTCGTTCCCTATAGATAGCAGGCTGTTAGGCGTCTTTAATGTGTATAATATTCTGGCAGCAGTCAGCGTAGCCATAGCCCAGGAAGTGCCTCAGGAGGCCGTCCAGGAGGGGGTGCATGCGTTCAAGGGGGTGGAGGGGAGGATGGAGGAGGTGGATTGTGGCCAGGATTTCCGGGTCATCGTTGATTTTGCCCATACGCCCAATGCCTTAAGACAGGTGTTAGAATTAGCCCGGAGGCTGACCCAGGGACGAGTGATAGCAGTTTTCGGTTGCACAGGGCTACGAGACCGCACCAAGCGACCAATAATGGGCGAGATCGCCGCAAGGCTGGCTGAGGTGATCGTTCTAACAACGGAGGATCCGCGCACCGAGGATCCGCGGGACATCATGGCTGAGATCGCCGTGGGGTGTGAGCGGGTCGGTCGCCGGGAGGGGGTGGATTACCAGCGCATCGTTGATCGGGCTGAGGCCATCGCCTTTGCCCTTCGCTCGGCTAGATCGGGGGACGTGGTTATCATCACTGGCAAGGGGCATGAACGGACAATGATCGTTGGGTCCACCGATTTCCCCTGGAGCGATCAGGAGATCGTAAGGAAGGTATTGAGCGCTGGAACTCTAACAAGGGAGTATGAATGAAGGTAAGTTTTCCCCGTATGGGAAATATCTGGGTGGCTCTGAAAACCCTCTTTACTAAAGCAGGGGTAGAGACGATCGTGCCCCCGCCGACCAGCAAGCGCACGTTATCTCTGGGCACCAAGTACTCGCCGGAATGGATGTGTATGCCCTTCAAGGTTAATCTGGGCAACTACATCGAAGCCCTGGAGCTCGGAGCTGATACCCTTCTGGGGGTCGGTGGGCCGGGGCTTTGTCGGCTTGGCTATTACCATAAGTTACACGAGAGTATCCTGCGTGATCTCGGCTTCAATTTTGAAATGCTTTGTTTTGACTGGCAAGAGAAGCAGATCGTGGGGCTGGCCGAATTCTTGAAGCGTCTCCTGGGACATCGTTCGTGGATGACGATAATTGGCGATATAAAGTATGGACTCTCCCAGTTATTCCTCCTGGACGACCTTGAAAGACATACGCACTACCTGCGTGCTCGTGAAAGACGGAAGGGAGAAACGTCGAAGGTGTGGAGCACAGCTCCCCAACGTATCTGTGCGGCGCACGGGCCAGCCGAGCTGAAAAAGGCGAAGAAGGAGATTTTGGCCGAATTTGCAGCCATTGAACTTGAGCCAAATTTCCAGCCGCTGCGCGTGGGTATACTCGGCGAGTTCTTCATGGCCATGGAGTCTTTTTGCAATATGAACCTGGAAGAAACGCTGGGGAACATGGGGGTAGAAGTGACCCGCGCTGCCTTCATAAGCGATTGGGCCAAGATATGGCTTTTTCTGGAGGCACTCGGCCTGAGCCATGGTCAAAAGGTGAAGAGGGCGGCCAGTCCCTACCTGAAGCGTGACGTGAGCGGCGATGCTATGCAGTCGTTGGGAGAAACGGTATTGCACTCACAGGAGGGCTTCCATGGGATCATCCACCTCCAGCCATTCACCTGCATGCCTGAGATCATCGCCCAGAACATGTTGCCCCAGGTCAGCCGTGACCACGACATCCCAGTGCTCTCGATAATCCTAGATGAGCAGATGGGCGAGGCTGGTCTACGAACCAGGTTGGAAGCCTTCGTGGATCTGATGGCCCGACGGCAGGCGCAAAGACGGGCCCACAGATAAGGGAGCACGCTTTCCCAGGCCAGGAACCTGGAGAGCCTTGACATCGTTTTTCTTTCCAATGTAAAATGTTGTCTGTCATAGTTCTTGCGCCTAGGTAATATTTGGTATCGTAGACCAGCCCCACTTATAAGGAGTAACAGCTGTGCCAAACAATAACCTGGCGAGCGGTGATGGTAAGCCAGGGACCACCAGGAGGAATTTCCTGCGGATGGCCTTGGGTTTCTCTATTTTAGCCACCCTGGCCGGCCTGCTAGCTCCCATCATCAGCTTCCTCTGGCCACCAGTCCGTGCGGCCGGTAGCCAGGGCGCTCGTGTGCTCGTCGGTACTCTCAGTGAGCTGCCCATCGGTAAGGCCAAAGTGATCCCCGTGGCCAACAAACCGGTGATAGTCATCCATCTGGCCAGCGGGATGAAGGGCTTCTCAGCCATTTGCACTCACTTGGGCTGTATCGTCAAGTGGGACGAGTCGCGCCAAGTGATCCACTGTCCCTGCCACGACGGGCTCTTCAACCCCCTCAACGGCAGCGTCATCTCCGGTCCCCCACCAAGCCCCTTACCATCCGTCTCAGTGAGCGTCGAAGGGGATAAGATCTTTGCCGGAGGGGCCTAGGTGCAGAGAAGGTCAATCACGGCCAGCATACTGAGCTGGCTGAATGAACGCTATGAGGGGCTGCCAGACGTTTATAAATACCTTCTCAAGGAACCGATCCCCAAGCAGCCCAGGTGGTGGTACTTAGGGCTGGGGGGAACAGTACTGTTCTTCTTCATTGTCCAAGTTATTACAGGTATCCTGCTCTCTTTCTATTATAAGCCCACCCCTGAGGGGGCCTATGAAAGCATCCTCTTCATCATGGGTGATGTCCGCTTCGGCTGGCTTATCCGCAGTATACACTCCTGGTCAGCTCAACTGATGATCATCAGCGTCATCCTTCATATGTTGCGCGTCCTCGTCAGTGGGGCCTATAAGCGACCACGAGAGCTGACCTGGGTGGTAGGCGTCTTCCTTTTCTTCATCACGTTAGCCTTTGGCTTCACCGGCTATTTACTACCCTGGGACCAACGTGCTTACTGGGCAACGACGGTTGGCACGGAGATGGCCGGTTCCGTTCCGCTGATTGGAACGGCTCTCCTGCGTCTCCTGCGAGCCGGTAGTGAAGTCAGTGATCTGACGCTTACACGTTTCTATGGCACACACATGCTCGTTTTACCGGCCGTCCTTATGGGCTTGGTGGCTCTCCATATCTTGCTTGTCCGTTTACAAGGAGTCAGCGAACCCCCGGCTGACTTCACAGACGCTGAGGGTGAACGCCAATGAGTGGTGAGAAGGGCAGCGGATCAAAAAATAGAAGGGACACCTATCCCTTTTTTCCCGACCACTTTCTGATCGAGGTGATCATCGCTTACATAATGCTGGCCTTGTTAGTCATCCTAGCCTCCCTCTTTCCAGCCGGTCTGGAGGCGAAGGCCAACCCGCTCAGCACTCCAGCACATATCAAGCCAGAATGGTATTTTCTCTCCCTCTATCAAGCGCTGAAACTGGTGCCACGGGTAGTTGGCATCCTCGCCCCTATTGTGGGGAGCATACTGTTACTCTTGTTGCCCTTTCTGGATCGCAACCCTCGCCGTCACCCTGGCCGCAGACCGCTGGCCATGGGGGTGACTGCTCTGATCCTGGCGACCATTATAGCCCTAACGATCTGGGGACAGGTCAGCTGATCTGCCACTCTGATTGGAGGTCGGAATGAAACCTTCATCACCCTGGTTATTGGGCTCGATCCTCGGTGCCTTCCTGGTCATCGCCTATTTGGGTGTGGCCAGCGTCAGCGCTGAAGTGAGCGCCCAACCGAAGATCCCCCACCCTTTGGAGGGACGCTCTGCCTGCCTGGCCTGCCATCAAAGCGGGGTGGCTGGTGCACCGAAGGTCCCCGCCGATCACAGCGGCCGCACCGATGCGATGTGTACGGGGTGTCATCAGACCGCCTTGGCCGCACCTCCTACACCGTTCCCCCCGACGGCCACGTCAGCCGCGCTTCCCTCTCCAACGGTTGCCACCCCAGCCACCCCGACACCAATTAAGGCGGCACCGCCAACAGCTACGGTACCAGCCGCTCCAACACCGCTGCGCACACCATCGCCGACAGCCATCGTACCAGCGGGAGAAGATACCTGTGTGCGCTGTCATACGTCGCAGGGTGGCAAACAGGCTGAGATCGTCAAAGAGTGGCAAGAGAGCGTTCACCAGAGGCGAGGCATAGGCTGTGCGACCTGTCACGGTGGTAACCCACGGGTCTCGGATATGGCTGGGGCGATGTCGCCTCAAGCCGGCTTCAAAGGGCACATCAAGAAGCAGGATATACCCACACTCTGTGGCTCCTGCCACGCCGAGATTTCCCTGATGCGCCAGTATGGTCTACCCACTGATCAGCTCTCCCAATACCTGGAGAGCGAACACGGTAAACTGCTGGCCAAGGGAGATAACAACGTCGCCACCTGTTTTGATTGTCACGGGGGTCACGCCATTAAGAAACGGGATGACCCCTCCTCGACAGTCTACTTCGCTAATGTGCCCGCTACTTGCGCCAAGTGCCATGCCAATCGCTCCTTGATGGCCCCTTATGGTATACCGACCGACCAGTATGATCACTATAAAAAGAGCGTGCACGGTGTAGCCCTCTTAGAGAAACAGGATAGGCGCGCCCCTAACTGTGCCGATTGTCACGGGACCCACGGTGCTGCCCCTCCAGGTTTTAAGGAGGTGCGCAACGTTTGTGGCCGCTGTCATAGTGCCACTCGCGACCTATTCGTGAAAGGTG
This sequence comes from Chloroflexota bacterium, assembly GCA_023475225.1. Lineage (NCBI taxonomy): Bacteria > Bacillati > Chloroflexota > Chloroflexota bacterium. The sequence goes on along the minus strand of JAMCVK010000026.1, from coordinate 20,378 downwards.
GCCACCAGGGAGGAGCGCTCCCCGGAGCACCTGAGTGCATCACCTGTCACGGGCAACACGATGTGGAACCCCCTGGAGAGACAATGCTCATCGGTGACCAGCCAAGGCATTGCGGCCGTTGCCATCCAAGCGGTTCGTCTCAAAGGGAAACGGCCGCTAAGATTTATGCAGCCATCAGCGGTGCCGCCGAGGCGTTTCAAGGGGCAGAGAAGATGATCAAAGAGGCAGAGGCCAACCGCATGATTGTTGTGCAAGAGCAAGGGAAAATGGATGCAGCCAGAACCGAGTTAATCCAGTCCCGGGCTGTTCAGCACACCGTAAGCCTGGCCACGATTGAGGAGCACACCAAAAAGTCTGTCTCGATCAGCGAGGAGGCACGCCACGCTGCCGAACAGGCCATCGCCGAGAGTAACCTGCGGCGTCTGGCCATGGTAGTGGTAGTCCTGGCGATCGCCTTAATCGTCATTGTCCTTATAATGGTCAAGAGGGAGATCGATAAACGGGGTACTATATGAGGCAGACAAGACTGGCAGAGGCCTGGCAAACGCGAATGGCTCATTTTCCACCCGAGATTGAGTTCTATTTCCCGGAGAAGACGGCTGTCATCAGCCTCACCGGCACCCACTGCGAACTGGATTGCGCCCACTGCGGAGGTCATTATCTACGAGGGATGATGCCCATCTGGCAAGCGAACATAGCCGGGGCCACCAGCTGTCTGATCTCCGGTGGCTGCGACAGCTCAGGGAGAGTCCTCGTCCTGGAACAATTGGAAAAGGTGAAGTCACTACACGCTGGCCGGCATTTCAATTGGCATGTGGGGCTCATCGCTGAAGAGGACCTAAGGGCTATCACTCCCTACACAGATGTCGTATCCTTCGACTTTGTGGCCGACGATGAGACGATTCGTGAGGTCTATGGACTGGACCGGACGGTTGAAGATTACATCAACACTTACCTGCTTCTCCGCCGGGCGACCAGGGTGATACCACATATCACCATCGGCCTGCGTGGTGGTGAAATCGGCGGTGAGTACCACGCCCTGACCCTGTTACAAGAGTTAGGACTGGAGGAGCTAGTCGTAATCGTTTTCATCCCGACGCCGGGCACCCGTTACTCACATCGTCAGCCGCCGCTCATCGAAGCGGTGACCGACCTTATGATCGAGGCCAGGTTATCTTTTCCGGATAAACCGATCTACTTGGGTTGCATGCGTCCGCACGGCGCCTATAGGGTGGAACTGGATTGCCTGGCCATACGTTGTGGCCTCAATAAGATTGTTTCCCCTTGTCGGGAAGCCATACAGCTAGCAGAGGAGTTGGGCTTGAGAACAGTACGCCGGGAGGAATGCTGTGTCTTTTGATAAGGATAGGCCAAGGCTAGTCAGGGTTTCATCTGGCACGGCCACCCGGCTCAGTCTAGACGATGAACAGGTACTGGTTCATCCGACCACGGCCTATCTTATGGTGGGGGAGCGCTGCCGCTTTGATTGCCATTTCTGTGCCCAAGCGCGGAGCAGTCACAGTCGGGCCGACGCCCTCTCCCGCATCACCTGGCCTACCCATCCCTTAAACGATACAGTAGAGCAAGTGCAACGGGCCTATCAAGCACGATCGATTGAGCGCTGCTGCCTTCAGGTGATAGCCAGCCAGGATTACTTAGGGCAGACCAGGGAGGTAGTAGCCGCTATTCGACAGGCATCAGAGGTGCCCCTCTGTGCCTCCATCAGTCTATCCAGTCTCAAGCAGGTGGAGGAGTTCCTTAAGGCCGGGGTAGACATCGTTGGACTGAGCCTGGATGCTGCCTGCGAGCGCGTCTTCGCCCGGATAAAGGCCGTAGCCCCGAATGCAGCGAGGGTACGGTGGCACAAGGGGTTACAACTCATTGAACAAGCGGCAGCCCATTTCAGGGGACATATCGCCACTCACCTCATCGTTGGCCTGGATGAGAGTGAAGAAGAGATGGTCACCATGATCCGATGGCTCGTCGAGCGAGGGGTGATCGTGGGACTCTTCGCCTTCACCCCCATACGCGGCACAGCGATGGAGAGCGCTTCCCCACCACCTATCGGCCAATATCGACGCATCCAGGCTGCCCACTATCTGTTAAAGCAGGGACTCGGTTCAGCGAACCAATTTCATTTCGTCGAGGGTCGGATCGTGGATTTTGGACTGGATAAGGTGTCTTTAAGGGCAGCCCTGGCTGATGGGGAAGCCTTTCGGACCTCTGGCTGTCCTGGCTGTAATCGACCGTACTATAACGAACGGCCCGCTGGACTAATCTACAACTACCCCCGGCCGCTTACGCCGGAGGAGGCTCAGACAGCCTTCTCTCAGATGGAGGTCGTTTAGCTCAATGCAATGGCGACTACTTCAGACCGACTATGCCGATGGCTATACTAATATGGCCATTGACGAAGCCATTATGCACCATCACGCCGAAGGCAGGGTTCCCCCCACGCTCCGTTTCTATGGCTGGCGTCCCCCCTGCGTCTCCATCGGCTATTTTCAATCACTGGAAGGGGAGATCAACCTGGAACGCTGTCGAGAGATGGCCATCGATTATGTGCGTCGTCCCACCGGTGGGAGGGCCATCCTCCACGATATCGAACTGACCTACAGTGTGGTCGCCTCACTCGATAATCCTCTGGGGAGCGGGGAGATCGTGGAGTCCTATCGCTGCATCAGCCGTGGGATCGTGGCCGGATTGCGCGGATTGGGTATCACCGCTACGGCCGAATCAAGAGCGAGAACCCCCAAGATGAGGCCGAAGACATCTGCCTGCTTTGACTCCCTCTCCGACTATGAGGTCAAAGTAGCTGGGCGAAAGATCGTGGGAAGCGCTCAGATGCGCCGAGGGAATGTCCTTCTTCAGCACGGGGCCATTCCGCTCGACATTGATGTGAGGCGGATGTCTGCTGTGTTGAGGATGCCTTCCGATGGGGATCGTTCGCGCTTCGAGCAAGAGTTCAGACAGCGGGTTATCTCTGTACGAGAGGCGGCAGGGCGGGCCGTCTCCTTCGCCACGGTGGCCAAGGCACTCAAGGAAGGGTTTGAACAGGCATTCGGCATCACTCTTGTGTCTGGTGAGCTCACTGAGGACGAAGGAGAGTTGGCCGAGGAGCTCCGCCATAATAAGTACGGGACAAGGGACTGGAATTTTAGGCGCTGATCGTCGAGTGATGGAGAAGGGTGATGGAACAGTTTGACCTTACGATCATCGGTGGGGGTCCGGGAGGCTACGTCGCCGCCATCCGGGCTGCCCAGCTAGGGGCGCGGGTCGCCCTCATCGAAAAAGACCGCCTTGGGGGTACCTGCCTTAATCGTGGTTGTATCCCAACGAAGGCCCTCCTGCGGAGCATCGAGGTGTTACGGGAGGCACGGAGGGCCGCTGAGTTCGGAGTTCAGATTAGTGAGCCTGGCATCGATTTCCCCAAGATGATGGCCCGCAAGCGCCAGGTAGTTGACCAACTGGTCGGAGGGGTCGAACAGCTGTTGGCCGCCCATAAAGTGACTATCATCAAGGGTAAGGGCAGCATCTTGAGACCAGGGCTAATCCGCATCACGGCTGCGGATGGAGCGGTACGAGAGGTAACCTCCCCAAAGACGATCATCGCCAGCGGCTCCATACCGGCCCCGCTTCCTATCCCCGGAGCGGTACTGCCTGGCGTGATCACCTCTGATGAGGTACTGGAGCTGGAAACGATCCCGCGTCGTATGGTCATCATTGGTGGTGGAGTCATTGGCATCGAGATAGCCAATATTTTTAGACCCCTGGGCAGCGAGGTCACCATTGTCGAGATGCTACCTATGATCCTACCCCCCGTAGATGAGGAGTTAGCCCAACGTTATCACCAGCTCCTGCGGCGCGCTGGGGTCACCATATATTTAAACTCACCGGTACAAAGGATAGAGGAAGGCGAGGCACAATCAAGGGAGCCGAAGGTCGTCTTCAAGACTCCTACAGGGGAAGGAACAGTTAAAGGCGAGGTAGTCTTGCTAGCGACCGGCCGTATCCCCTACACGGATGGGCTAGGATTGTCTGAGCTCGGACTGAAGATGGACAGGCGCTCGATTGGGATCAATGAGTATTTGCAAACTTCCCTGGAGGATATCTATGCCATCGGCGATGTCACGGGGGGCATGCTGCTGGCCCACGTCGCTTCCTACCAGGGGGAGATTGCGGCAGAGAATGCGTTGGGACGCCGGCGAAAAGCAGATTACAGGGCAGTGCCCAATTGCATCTTTTCCCACCCGGAGATCGCTGGTGTGGGTATGACCGAGAGACAGATCAAAGAGGCGGGGGTCCCCTACCGCGTCAGTAAGTTTCCCTTCTCAGCTAACGGTCGGGCTCTCAGTATGGGGGAAACAATGGGGCTGGTCAAGTTGCTTTGTGCGGAACCAGGCGGCGAGGTGCTCGGTGTGCATCTCATGGGCCCCGGGGCTACGGAGCTAATCGCCGAGGCTACCCTGGCCGTGCAACAAAGGGCCACGGCCGAGGATATCGTCCATACCATCCATGCCCACCCAACGTTATCTGAAGCCCTTCGAGAGGCGGCCCTCGGCCAGCTCGATGGGCCGATTCATTACTATCGAGGTTAGACGACCACCTTAATCCTTCTCTCCCTTGTCCTGGCTATCTCAGGAAATCCCAGGGAGAGAAGGGCCCCCAAGAACGAAGGCATAGCCAGCAGGCTTAGCGCCATAAGCAGGCCATGTCTATCCGCAAGAAGACCAGTTAAAAGTATACCGATGGCTCCGACCGTGAAGCTGAGACCGAGCGCCAAGCCTGAGGCCATCCCCACATAGCGAGGCAATAGCTCCTGAGCGGCGACCAGGGTGATGGGTAACGATGCCTCCAGGAGTATCCCCGTGAGCACGGCGAAGACTATCAGAGAAGGGAACGGTGTATGGAGAAAGAGCAGGATGGCCGGCGTGGCCAAAAGAAGCGAAGCTGATACGACCAGTTTAGGGCTGAAGCGATCGGCCAGGAAGCCACCTCCAAACATGCCGAATACCGAAAACCCGATAATGAGGAAGATGATCTGACTGGAGAAGTCTACGCCAAAGCCCCTCTCTTTATATAGCAGTGGAATATAGGTGATCACACCAGCGATAGCCCAGGCGCGCAACGTGCTGATAAGGATGACAATACTCAGCTTCCCAAATGGAATCGCCCCTCGAGGGGCATCGTCAGAGGGCACAGCCACAGCGACTCTCCGTCTATCCAGCTCTTTCATCGTCCTATATAGCCAGAGTCCATAGAGCGAGGCCGGCAACGCTAGGAAGACAAGCCCTTGCAAACCATGTCTAATAATTAAGGCCGCACCGATGAGCGGTCCCAGGGCAAAGCCAGTCGTGCCACCCATAGTGAAGATAGACATATTCGTGCCCTTATGTTCACCCCCCATATAGGCCGTGCTCAGCGCTCCTTGGGGATGGAAGGCAGCCGAACCCAGTCCAGCAATGGCCGCCAAAGTCAGAAGAGCGGGGTAACTGGGGATATACCCGACCAGGCTTACACAGCAGGCGGTCGACATGATACCCCCAGAAGCCAGAAATCGACTTCCGAAACGGTCGCCCAGATAGCCGAATAGTGGCTGTCCGAGGGAGGAGCTTGTTTGGTAAAGGGTGGCGATCAAGCCTACCTGAGCATAGGAGAGGCCGAAGGAGAGCGCCAGCAGGGGAAACATCACTGGCCAGAGGTTGCCGAATATGTCCACGGTGAAGTGACCAGAGGAGACGAGGAGCAGTGACCTATTTTTCTGCAGGACCTTCAGCAAATGCATGTCACTCCCTTCGTCCCAGGTCGTCCAACAGTCGCTCAGTGGCCAACCCGATAGCCTCAGAAAGTCTGGAGACATTCGGGCCACCGCCCTGGGCCAGATTAGATTGACCACCACCCTGCCCCCCGATGAGCGGGGCCACTTCCCGCAAGAGGCGGTTCATATCGCAACCCAGATCAGCCGAGCGAGCGAAGAAGAGGTGGGCTTTGTCATCCCCTAATCCGAGAAGGGCCACGCACTTTCCGGCCACGACCACTTTAGCAGCCAATCTGCGTATCTCCTCCGTTTCCCGTCCCACAAAGATTCTGCTCACTACCCTAACCTCACCAGCCTTGGGCGCCTCTGCGACCAACTGGATAGCCTCATAATCCAACAGCCGGTCTTTCAGAAGGTTAGCCTCTTTCCTTAGCTCGCTATTCTCCTCCAGCAACCGTGTCACCGCCTCGACCGGCTCAGGCGTGCTCAGTTTTTCTGAAACGGTGTTCACCACCTTATTCTTCCAGTGGTAATCCCGTAACGCTCTCCACCCGCAGAGGAAATGAATGCGATTTTCCCTTCCTTTTCGCTCGCAGCGGGTCACCTTGATCAGACCAATGACGCCGCTGGCCGTGCAGTGCGTGCCCCCACAAGGGGAAAGGTCAAAACCCTCTACCTCGACGATCCTGATCCTCTCCGCCTTCGTTGGCCTCTTGCGCAACGAAAGATGGTTCAGTTCGCCCTCGTCCACGATATAGGCTTTGATGGCTCGATTCTCAAAAACGATGCTATTAGCCAAATCTTCGACCGCGCTTAGTGCCTGGGGCGAAAACGAAGCTACGGCGATATCGATGGTGGAATCCTCACTCCCCAGGTGAAAGGAGACCGTCTCTGCTTGCAGGACGGAGAGAAAGCTCTGAGAGAGGATATGTTGACCGGAGTGTTGTTGCATGTGGTCAAACCGCCTGGACCAATCGATACAACCGTAGACGGTTTCCCCCTCAATCTTAGCCGGTAAGATGTGTACGACCTCCCCCTCCCTCTCGAAGACGTCAAGCACAGGGAGGTCGTTCAGGGTACCCAGATCACACGGCTGCCCTCCCGACGTTGGGTAGAAGCAGGTACGATCCAGGATGAGTTCTGTTCGCTCTTCCACAACCGTCTGTTTGACGATTGTGGCTGTAAATGCCCGTAGATAGGCGTCCTGCAGATATAATCTCTCTGTCATCAATCCTCCGGGGGTCAAGGCCCTACAACGGGGGCGGTTTCTCCACCATCCGGGTGTTGGCTTCGAGGTGAGCGTCTCTCGTTCCTCAAGCGTCTCCCGATTCTAACATTTTATTGAGGAGTGGGGCAATCATACTGGGGCATAGAGCATAGAGTGCTGAATATCCCCCCAAATCCGCCTTCGGCGGACGCCCCCTTGGAACCCCATATAGCGACGGACCGAGAGAATGAAAAGACCCTGCTGTTGTTCGACACCCTCTTGACAGGCAGCCTGGGAGGTGTATACTCCTCATCGAACAATGAGGCCGTAACCCCATCACCCCAAGCGACAGGTGGGCAAACGACCTCATCGTGGAGCAGGCTTTGGATAAAGGGTGGAGAGAACGAAAGGCCTCCATCGCTGAGATAAGGGAGTATGGGGTATGGAGATCGAGGACAAGATAGAACTGCAAAGGCAAACGCCCTCGCAACACCTGGAACAGTTGACACTGTTAAGTGAGCTCATCACCAGAATAAATGCCAGCCTGAATCTGGATACAGGATAAGAGGAATAGGACTTGGTTTAACCCTTTGTAAATACATCATAGAGGCCCACGGTGGCCATATCTGGGCAGAGAGCGAGGTGGGCAAAGGGAGCACTTTTTATTTCAGTTTGCCCCTCTCTACCGAAAAGACAGCTGTGTGAGTCAACCGTCACCTCAGCCCCTGCGGTCTCCCCTCAGTCCAATAGCCCGCTGTCTTTAAGGAGCTCTTTGATCTCTTCCTTCTGTTCACTGGTTAGGGGCTGAAGGGGCAGCCGTGGTTCACCCCCGAAATAGCCGAGGAGATCCAGGGCCACCTTCAAACCGGCTACCCCATATTTGGCCGTTACGGCCCGGTTAAGCGGTAACATCCGCAAGTGCAGAGCCCTCGCCTCCTCGTGCTGCCCAGATTGGAACAACCGAAGTATCTGTACACAGGCGTGAGGGGCGATGTTAGCCAGGGCTAAGATTCCCCCGATGGCTCCCAGGCAGAGGGCGGGGTAGAGCAGGCTCTGTGACCCAGCCAGTACGACGAAGTGCAGGGGACAGGACCGTAACACTTCTCCTATTTTGACGATGTTGGGACTGCTGACCTTGATGCCCTTGATGTTCGGATGCTGGGCTAGGGTCAAAATCTGTTCCGACGTAAGGTCGATGCCCGTAAAGGCGGGAACGTCGTAGACTATCACCGGCCGTGGCGACCTGTCGGCGATGGCTCGATAATGTTCCCAAAGGGCCTTGGTAGTTATCTGCGCTTTGAAGTAGTGAGGGGTGACTACCAGGACCGCATCAGCGCCCATCTCCGCCGCTCTCATGGTTAGGCGGATAGCGGCCAGGGTGCTCTCAGCGCCGGTTCCGGCGATAAGCAACTTATCCGCCGGAATATGTTGCCTGGCCGTGGCGATCACGGCCTCCTTTTCCTGCTCGGTTAGGTAAACATATTCCCCATTGGACCCTAGAACGACGAAACCGGCCAGGGGGGTACGATTCCAGCGTTCAAGGTTTTGCGCCAGGTGTTGATGGGCTATGCCGTCACCCTCGAAAGGGGTAGGGATGGGGGGAAAGATACCAGCCAGTGAAAAATCCCTGTTCATCGTCTCCCTCGTTATTACTTTGGCTGCAGGATGTCCATCGGCACAGTGATTATACGGAACGGCAGTGCTTCCACAGCACTATTCTCCTCTGGCCCGATCAAGTGCAGTTTACTCCCAGCCCCGGTCTCGGCCCTCGGCCCGACGGCCTGTGTGGTCATATCTGTCGCATCGAACACGAGAAGGAAGTTGTCGAAACGGGCCTCAAAGTTCGCTTGAAATGCGCCAGCGGCGAGGCCAACGTAGCCGCTCCCCAGCGTGCTATCGTACGTCGATCCAATCTGCAGCCCATTCACATAGAGCTCTATATAGGTCCCCCTTCGAACCACCTTCAGACGATTGGTCTGGTTGCCCGACCTGATCACCGTGTTCCCACCTGATGTGAGCGTGGTCCAGGTTTTAGCCGACCGGTTGTAACGTTCGAGCCGGTATTGCCCGTTGTAGACCTCATACAGGTAAAAACCCGCATCTCCCGAGCCAAAGTACAGCCCATAAGTCCCATTGGTACTCGCCACAGCCCGCGCATCGACCTCAGCCCTGAAGTCAGCAGTGCTAAGACTGTGCCCAGCGCGCACAACGTAATTCGCCTGCTTGACCAGGATGCGATACTCGCCATCGACATACCCCACTGAGGTTACAGCATCATCTCCGCTAGGCCAGCCGCCGCCTGGATTGCTGAAATCATCACTAAAGGGCCACTGATAGGACTTAGCGATGTGGGGTAGATAGACCTTTGCAGGCGTAGAACTAAGGGACGGCGTAAGACTGAGGATCTGCTGCTCCGGCTGTTGTCCTTTACTTTGGCTGGCTACCAGAGTTGGTGGGGTAAGTACAACGGCAAGCACGATCAGGAGGAAAGGTGCAGCATACCAGCGCATTTTATGGCCTCCGTTGCCCGTAGTATTTGATTACGGTGAAGACCATACCATGCCATAGCGAGCAAAGTCAATATGCGGCGGGCTGGGTTGTAGAAACGGGGGCTTGACAATCGCCCTGGGATGGCCTAATATATAAATGCTTCTTTATGTGTTGACGGAGCAAATCGAAGTGAAAGAGCTAAAGGTGGCGTTCCGCGCCCTGGCTGATGTAACCCGCTTGCGTATTCTCTATGAGCTGGCCAAATATGAGGAAATGAATGTTTCTGATCTGGCCAGGTCGATCAAGCTCAGTCAACCACTGATGTCATGGCACCTGCGCATATTGCGCAAATCAGGGCTGGTGAGTACCCATCGCGAAGGGCGACAGGTATATTGCGCCTTGAATCGGAATCGCCTCGCCCAATGCCAAGGCGCTTTGAACGAGCTATGCGGGGAAACCCGCGATCCCCTATCACTAAAAGACCCTGAATATCGTTGCCCCCCATCCCCAGTTCCCCTTTAATAAGGGCGTAAAAGGGGATAAGGATCAAACAGAAAGGAGATTGGAACCTTGGGTAAGATCAGAGTAGCCATCATCGGCGTAGGCAACTGTGCCTCTTCACTTGTGCAGGGAATCGCTTATTACCGTAATGCCAAAGAGGATGATTTCGTTCCAGGGTTGATGCACGTCAATCTCGGCGGATATCACATCCGTGACATCGAGTTCAGCGCTGCTTTCGACATCGACAAGAATAAGGTGGGCAAAGACCTGGCCGAAGCCATCTTTACCAAACCCAATAATACAATCAAGTTCACCGATGTGCCACCATTAGGGCTACGCGTTGAACGAGGCATGACCCACGATGGGCTTGGCAAATACCTCTTGGAGATAATCGAGAAGGCGCCTGGCTCCACGGCCGATATTGTGGGTATCCTGAAAGAGACCAAGACCGACGTGGTGGTCAGCTACCTACCGGTCGGTAGTGAGGAAGCCACCAAGTGGTACGTTGAACAGGTTCTCGATGCCGGTTGTGGTTTCATCAATTGCATTCCTGTTTTTATCGCCCGGGAGAAGTACTGGCAGAAACGATTCATGGATCGCGGCTTGCCGATTATCGGCGATGATATTAAGTCCCAGGTAGGAGCCACCATCACCCACCGCGTTCTAACCAGGCTCTTTCGCGAAAGAGGAGTCAAGCTGGAGCGTACTTATCAGCTGAACTTTGGGGGGAACACCGACTTCTATAATATGCTTGAACGTTCCCGCCTGGAGTCCAAAAAGATCTCTAAGACAAACGCGGTTACCTCCCAACTGGACTACGACTTAGGCTCGGACAACGTCCACGTTGGTCCGAGCGACTATGTGCCCTGGTTAACTGACCGTAAGTGGTGCTATATTCGGATGGAGGGACGAACCTTTGGTGATGTTCCTTTGAACCTGGAACTGAAATTGGAGGTTTGGGATTCGCCCAACTCAGCTGGCGTGGTCATCGATGCCATCCGTTGTTGTAAACTGGCCCTCGACCGTGGACTCAGTGGAGCCATCGAGGCTCCATCAGCCTACTTCATGAAATCGCCACCTGTGCAATACACCGATGCTCAGGCCAGGGAGATGGTGGAGGAGTTCATCCGCCAGAGCGAGCAGGAGGGAACAAGTGGAGGAGCAGCCTAAAGCGAACCGTAAGGAATGGTGGAGGCGATTCATCGAGCTAGCCAATCAGTTTAACCTCACTTATTGGGTGATTCGCCTCAGCGGATTTTTAGCTCGAATTCTGCCCGTTCGGGTCAGCTACGCCATCGTCGTGAGCATCTCCTACCTCATCTATCTGACCTGGCACCGCCTTCGCCAAACAGCGAAGGAGAACATTCGGCAGATACTTGGCGATGGCACTGATGAGAAGACCATAGCTCGCCTGGCCCGTAGCGCCTTCCGAAATTACTTCAAATATATGGTTGAATTTCTGCGCTTCCCCGTGCTCAAGAAGAGCGATGTGGAGCGCTTGATCTGTTCTTCCGGTTGGGAACACCTCGATCACGCTCTTAAAGAGGGTAAGGGAGCGATCTTTTGCGGATTCCATCTGGGCAATTGGGACCTGGCCGGAGCGGCCATCGCTTTACGTGGTTACCCTCTGAATGTGATCGCGGAGACCTTTCAGCCTCAACGCTTAGATGAGTTGATTCAGGGCCAACGCATGCAGATGGGGATGAGAATCATCCCCATCGAGATGGCCGCTAAGCGGATAGTGCGCGCTCTGCGGCAGAATGAGGTCTTAGCCCTACTAATTGATTGTCCGGCTGGCGAAAATGGGGTCATCGTCAACTTCTGCGGTGGTCAGGTCACCATTCCTGCCGGCCCAGCCCTGCTCGCCCTTAAGACGGGAGCCAAACTGCTCCCTGGCTACCTGATCCGCCAACCCGACAACACCTTCCATGGGGCAATAACCCCACCAGTAGAAGTGGAGCCGACAGGCGACATAGCTAAAGATATTCAGGTGATCACTCAACAACTGATGAATCGGCTTGAGGAGTGGGTTAAACAGTATCCGGATCAATGGTTTGTGTTCAGGCAGCTGTGGACGCACGGCGGGGCCATGGCGCAACTGGTCGGTTAAGCAAACCCACCTATGTTGACCTATATCCTCTTCCGTTTAGGCAGCGCCATCGTGCCACTATTACCTTTGCGCTTGGGTTATCGACTGGTTACCCTATTGGCTGACATCGCCTACTGGTGCCAACCTAGAGTGCGTCATAACGTGGAGAGCAATCTACACCGCGTCCTTGGTCCAACTGAAGATGGACGGCTCCGGGAGACTGTACGAGGTGTCTTCCGCAGCGGAGCAAGGAACTATTACGACCTTTTCCGTATTCCAAGATTGAACCTCGCTGAGCTCACACGGATTGTCACCGTACACGGTTGGGAATATCTGGAGCAGGCATTGCAGGGGGGGCGGGGAGTCATCATTGTCTCGGCTCATCTGGGGAACTTCGATCTGGTCGCCCAAATGGCCAGGGTTCATTCATATTCCATCACTATACCGGTGGAGCATGTCAAGCCTCAGTGTCTTTTCGAACTGGTGAACAGAACTAGAGCCAGTAAAGGACTAAGATTGATACCTCTTGATCAGGGGGCATTGAAAGCTGTGCAACAGGCGCTGCGACGGAACGAGATCGTGGGCCTCGTCGTCGACCGTGATATCCAGCAAAGCGGCGTTTCCGTTCGTTTCTTTGGGGAAACGACGAAAATCTCCAATGCTCCAGTAGTATTATCCTTACGGACAGGGGCAAGGATCCTCCCAGCACGTAGTGAGCGTCTAGCGGATCACGCCTACGCTGTCCACATCTACCCACCGCTGGAACTGGAGATTTCCGGCAACCCGACCTATGACACGCAGGTGAACACCCAACGGATAGCTACAATCATAGAGGAGTTCATCCGGCAAGAGCCAGACCAATGGGTAGTTTTTGAACCCATCTGGGCTGACTGAGCCTTCCAATATCGGCTAAGGAGAGAGCGGACAGATGACAATGGGTGATACTAGGGTGATCGGGCGAGCTGATCTGCACATTCACAGCGCCACTGGAGACGGTGTGGCCAGCGTTCAGGAGATTATGGACTATGTCGAGGAGCACACCGACCTGGACCTAATCGCCATTACCGATCATGATGAGATCATGGGGGCTTATGAGTCACGCGAGCTGGCTGCTAGATACAACTACCGCTTCGAGGTAGTCATTGGGATGGAGGTGACGACGCTCGATGGCCACCTGATCGGCCTATTCCTTGAGAGACCCGTTCGAATGCTCCAATCGTTGGAAAAGACGATCGAAGCCATCCACGAACAGGGAGGGGTCTGCATCGTACCCCACCCGATGAGCTGGCTTACCCTCAGCGTAGGACGGCGTGTGCTGAAGCGTATAATGACCCGTACGGGCGATTGTGGTATGATATATTTAGATGGGATTGAGATGTTGAATCCCAGTATCGCTGGAAGGGTGGCCTATCAGCAGGCCAGACAGTTTAATGAGGCTGTTCTGGGGTTACCAGAGGTTGGGGGTAGTGATTCCCATAACCTCCCCCTCATCGGGACTGCCTATACACTCTTCGAGGGGCGTACGGCAGCCGACTTCAAACTTAGTTTAGTCGAAAAGAAGACGAAGGCCGCTGGCCGCTTCTGGACCGCTGAGGACCACTTGCGAGGGATGGCCAGTCAACAATTTAAGAGCTTGGTCATCCATCCTGGACAGAAGGTGTCTAAGGTGATCAATGGGATTTGGGGACAGGGTAAATGACTATGAAAATAGCTTTGGTTTCACCTTATGACTATCCCTATCCCGGGGGTGTGACGCAGCATATCCACCACCTGGAAGAAGAATTTAGACGGCTGGGGCATCAGGTCAAGATTATCGCTCCCTCCTCCAGTGACAAGGAGGAGCTCGCCCGGGAGAATATCATCAAGGTGGGTAATGTCGTCTCTATACCAGCTAATGGATCTGTAGCGCGCATCACCCTGTCCCTTCGTCTATCAGGTCGGGTCAAGCGTATCCTGGATCATGAGCAGTTCGATGTCGTTCATCTACACGAGCCTATGCTGCCAGCGCTGCCTCTCACGGTGCTGCATCACTCGCGAGCATTGAATATAGGCACCTTTCACGCCTATTGGGGCACCAACATAGCCTACTTTTACGCCAAACCGATATTGAAAAGGTTTTTCAATAAGCTCGATGGGCGCATCGCTGTCTCTGAAGCAGCGCTCGGCTTCGTCAGCCGCCACTTCCCAGGAGACTACACGATCATTCCTAATGGTATCAACCTCCAACGATTCGGGGGCGATGTTCCCCCCATCGCTGAGCTGCGCGATGGGAAATTGAATATTCTTTTTGTTGGACGTCTGGAGAAGCGAAAGGGATTTAAATACCTTTTGAAGGCCTTCCCGCTGGTAAAACGAGCCCTACCGCAGGCGAGGCTGATCGTTGTTGGGGCCTATAGCGAGGGAGTAAAGGCTCGTTACGAGGCCTACGTGGCTCGCCATAACCTTCAAGATATAATCTTTACCGGCTATGTCACCGCAGATATGCTTCCTCGCTATTACCGCACATGCGACGTTTTCTGCGCCCCCTCCACCGGAGGAGAGAGCTTTGGTATCGTCTTGTTAGAGGCGATGGCCTCAGGTAAACCGGTAGTCGCCTCAGACATTGAGGGTTATCGTTTGGTAGTCAGCGACAGTGTAGATGGCTTGCTTGTGCCCCCTAAGGATGAGGAGGCCCTGGCTGAGACACTCATACGCCTCTTACAGGATCCATCATTGGGTTACGAGATGGGTCAACGAGGAGCACTTAAAGCGCAGGATTATTCCTGGTCGAAGGTCGCCCGTCGCGTCCTGAATTATTACCAGAGCGTTATGCGCAGTTGTGGTATGGCTCCCATCCAAAGTCCTCTGCCACAACCGTCACCTCTCCGGGTGCCTGGCTTACCACTCATCCTCCTCACTTAACTTAGGCCAGGGAATAGATGTTAAGCGACCGACTCAAGCGGCGGGTCCGTCGAGGCGCCGAGTACGTCGCCAGGGGCATCGCTCGTACAGGGCTGAGTCCTGACGCCCTCACCATCCTGGGGTTCCTTCTGAATGTTCTTGTGGCCGCAATCATCGCCTCGGGTCAGCAGCTTATCGGTGGAACCTTAGTTCTGTTGGTGGGCGCCTTCGATATCCTAGATGGCGCCCTGGCTAGGGTGACTCAGAGGATGACCACCTTTGGTGCCTTCCTGGATTCCACCATCGATCGCTATTCTGAGGCTGTTATCTATTTCGGCCTTCTGGTGCTGTACGCCGGGCGGGGACACGAGGCCCTGCTCATTTACGCTGTGATTGTTGGCTCATTGATGGTGAGTTACACGCGGGCACGGGCTGAAGGATTAGGACTGCGCTGCGAGGTGGGATTGTTCGCCCGCCCTGAAAGGGTTATCTTATTGGGATTGGGGTTGCTCCTCAATCAAGTCTACCTTACCCTCTGGGTTTTGGCCATCCTGGTCAATCTAACGGCAGTGCAGCGCGTCCTATACGTTTGGCGAACGACGAGGCCTACTAGATAAGCCCCTTACTCAAGGCGTAAGTTGCGGCCTGGGCCCTATTCTGAGCGTGTAGCTTCTCTAAGATGTTGCACAGATGATTTTTCACTGTATTCTCCGTGATGCATAACTGCACGGCGATCTGGCGATTCGTGGCTCCGTCAGCAACCAGTCGCAACACCTCCCTTTCTCGCAAGGATAGCTCTCCTCTTACAGGCGCCATTTCGACCGCTCCTTGACGGACGAACTCGCGCAGGATCTTAGCCGCAATCGTACCGGAGATAGGAGCTTCCCCCTGAAAAACACTCTGGATCATTCCAAACAGTTGCTCAGGATGGATGTTCTTCAGAAGGTAGCCCTGGGCCCCATTCTTGATGGCACCGAAGAGATCCTCATCTTCGTCGGAGACAGTAAGCATCAGAATCTTAATGTCAGACATCTCTTGCTTAATCAGTCTAGTAGCCTCCAGCCCATCGCAACCAGGCATATGGATGTCCATCAGGATGAGGCCTGGTTTCAGTTCCCTAGCCTTCTCTAATGCCTCCTGTCCGTCTCCAGCCTCACCTACCACCTGCATCTCTTCACGCTGAGCGATCAGGCTACTCAGTCCCTTGCGGAAGAGAACGTGATCGTCAACTAATAACAGCCGTATCAGTTCCAAGTTTCTCACTCCCCTTCTACTAGGCAATAGGTAAGCTCACAATGATCTTTGTTCCCCGCCCAGGGCTTGATTGTATCTCAAACGCGCCCCCCACGCTTTCAGCCCTCTCGCGCATCGTCTCCAACCCGAAATGTTCTCCTCGCGCCAGGGCCACTTGGGTGACATCAAATCCCTGCCCATCATCCCCGATGCTTATCTGGGGCTGGCCATCTATGAGATCAAGGCGGACCCAAGCTCTGGTAGATTGAGCGTGCTTGCGCACGTTAGTCAGCGCTTCCTGTATGATGCGAATGAGTTGAATCTCAGTGGTAGGAGAAAAGTTAGCGTCAAAGCCATCACCAACGATAAGCTCGGTATGGATACCATGTTGACGACTGAACTTATGGAGATACTCAGTAAGGGTAGAGATTAGCCCCCGACCCGGCGATACGGTTGTCCGCAGGTCGAGGATAGCCTCACGCACATCAGCATAGGCGTCTTCCGAGACTCGTTCCATCTCCTGTATCTCTGCCCTGGCCTTCCCAACCTCCCCCTGGAGGAGTAGATCCCCAGCTATCCTGCTTTTCAGGCTCAGCAGGCCCAATACTTGAGCCAAACCGTCATGCATCTCGCGCCCGATCCGGTCACGTTCTTCCAGAACGGCTAGTCTTTGCACTTGATCATAAAGTCTGGCGTTCTCGATAGCGATGGCCGCCTGATTAGCCAAACGGGTTAACAGGATTATATCCGCTTGAGTAAATTTATGCACCTCTCGATAAGCAACGTACAGCGTTCCAAACGCTCTTTCCCCGATTCTCAGAGGAACAGCCAGGTGAGAACGCAATCCCTCCGCCATCACTATCGGATCCATCTCGTGGGTGATCGTCGGCGATGTACAGTAATCCTCGATCTCAACCGGCTCACCACTGCCGATGACCTTGCCCGCCAATCCCTGTCCCGGTTTTAGCCGAATCTGCTTGAATTCCTCCGTGCGAACCCCACTGGTCGCCTTCATAAATATCTCCTGGCGCTCCTCATCAAAGAGAGCGAGAGCGACCACCTCGCTGCCCAAGAGCTGATGCGCTTTCTCCACAACTGAATGCAAAATCTTATCAATGCCGGCCAAGGCCGTGATCTCCAGACCGACGTTATAGAGGGCCTCCGTCTCCCTATGACGCTGCTCAAGCTCCCTTGTCCGTTCTTCTACTTTCCCTTCCAGTTCCTTGCTCCATCGCTCGGCCTCCTCCTGAGCCCGCCGCTGTACCTCAAGCGTCTGTTGTTGAGCCTGGAAACGCTCCTGGATCGCCTTTTCCAGCTGCCTGTTCTGCTCGATCTCAAAGATGCGCAGAATGCGCACGATAAAGTAGGCAATCAAGGTAGCGAATGTGGCTTGCCATACCTGTACCGGTACGCCAACAGCGGCGAAGAATGTTCCATAATTGAGCACTGAGGCCGGGAAGAATGCCGCGCCGGGCACAACAAGCCCAGTAATGAGAGCGTCAAGGCCGAAGAGAGCAGATGCCCAGCCACAATCTCGCGCAATCTGAGATAGGTCCATCGCCTGGAAGAGGGGACGCTGAGAGGCCAGGGCTATAGCAGCCAGGATGGCCCCTGGCAAATAGAGCAGATAACGCGTCAGAATTCCGCTCATGGTCAGCCACTCGGCAGCGATCGCTCTAGCAGGGAGGCAAACCAACAGCAGCCCTGCCACCCAAAGGGCCAGGAGGATGAACGGCATCCAGGACAACCAACGGTACTTATCCGTGGTTATAAGAATCAGCCTCACTCCGAACTGAATAAGGAGAAAAGCCCCGGCAGCGAGAAGGATTGCTTTTAGCAACGATGAAACCTCGATGCCTCCCAACACTACTGCCGCTCCGGTCGTAACTGGAGTGGCGTGGCATGAGAGGCAACTGGTGGGCTGAATCTGGTGAAGGAGAACAGTGGTAGGGCCGGGGGTTGAACGGGAGATGGCCAGAAACATCTCTAGCCAGCCACTCAGGCCGGAGAGTAAGCCGAAGCCAGCTAAGTAACCCAAAGCGCTGGCCATCTTCATGCCGCTGGACCTGCGCCATTCCAGGGCCACAGCTACGCCCATAGTGAAAAAGGCCAGCCCATAGATGAAAAAGACCAAAACTATGTTATGGCTGAACAGGGTTCTCACAATCGTGCTCTTGAGGGTCAGACTCGCCGAACCTTGATTCTTATCTTCACTTCAGAGCATTGTACCAGAGCAAGAGCGGAAGGCAAAATGCCCCAGTGTGGACCAGGCCAACCCCCTCGAGATATTGATTTGAAGGTTGTTATTTGCCCAAATAATCCCTATAATCCGGAATAGACATAGATTCAGATAACAGGGTTACCTAAAAAGATAGAGGGATTTTTTCGGCCGTGAAGATCTTGTTACATACCTGCTGTGCCCCATGCGCCACCTATGTCCTCCAGGTCCTGGCCGCAGAGGGACACGAAGTCACCGCTTACTTTTACAACCCCAATATTCACCCAGCAGAGGAGTATGAGCGCCGCCGCGCGACTTTACAGGATTTTGCCATTCGAATCGGACTCCCAATCCTGGAGGATAGCTATGATCCACAACAATACTTTGCCGCCATTGGCCAGGAAACCGAGAAGCCTGGGCGCTGTCGGCATTGTTATCGTTTGCGGCTGGAGCGGACGGCCGCTAAGGCCCAGGCGCTGGGATATGAAGGTTTCACAACGACACTTCTGATCAGTCCCTATCAGGATGAGGAGATCCTAGGCCAAATCGGACAGGAGCTGGCCGAAAGGTATGCGCTTCAATTTTACTACGCCGATTTCAAAGCAGGGTATTGGCAAAGCCGTATGCTGGCTAAGGAGTCTGGACTCTACAGGCAAAAGTATTGTGGCTGCACCTTCAGCCTCAGTGGATCTTAAAGAGGTATCCCTAAAAAAAACATCCGTACCGTCAGAGTAAGTTTTTTGGACAGCTACCATAGTGTCGCCTGTTGAGACAAGCGATCCTTGTAAGATATGCCTAAATGGTCGTAGGCTAATTTAGTGGCGACACGCCCTCGGGGGGTACGGGCGATGAAACCGAGCTGCAAGAGATACGGTTCGTAGACATCCATAATGGTATCTGCCTCTTCGCTGACTGCGGCAGCGATGGTCTCAATGCCAACAGGCCCACCATTGAATTTCTCGATGATCGTCATCAGCACCTTGCGGTCAATGTCATCCAGCCCTGTCTCGTCGATCTCAAGCATCGCCAACGCCTGCTTGGCCACCTCCTCGGTAATCACCCCGGCGGCGCGAACCTCGGCATAATCGCGCACCCGCTTCAGGAGGCGATTAGCCACGCGGGGCGTCCCCCGCGCCCGGCGGGCGATTTCGTTAGTCCCTCCTGGCTCTATTTTCACATCGAGGATGCGGGCCGAGCGATGAACGATCCTCCGTACTGACTCCTCATCGTAGAAGTCGAGGCGATAGGTGGCCCCAAAGCGGTCGCGTAAGGGGGAGCTGAGTAGGGCATAGCGCGTTGTCGCCCCAATGACCGTGAAATGGGGAAGCTTCAGACGGATGCTCTTCGCGGCCATCCCTTTACCCAAGATCATATCCCAGGCGAACTCCTCCATCGCCGGATAGAGGGCCTCCTCCACCACCCGACTCAGGCGATGGACCTCATCAAGGAAGAGGATATCACCCTTCTGCAAGCTGGTAAGGATCGAGGCCAGGTCACCCGGAATAAAGATGGCCGGCCCGGAGCTGATCTTGATTTTAACCTCCATCTCGTTGGCGATGACGTTGGCCAGGGTCGTCTTGCCTAAGCCGGGCGGACCATAGATTAAGATGTGATCCAGCGCCTCTCCCCGCGCTTTTGCTGCCTCGATCAGGATTTTGAGATTCTCCTTGACCTTCTCCTGTCCGATATACTCCACCAGCCGCTTTGGCCTCAAGCTGGCGTCGATGGCGATATCCTCTTCGCGCAGTTTCGGTGATACAACTCGCTCTATCATCTTCTATTCCTGCTTATATTGAGTACAACCAAGCCCCATTATAGCAAAAGTGCTTCGCAGGAGGAAGACAGCTAAGGCTAGCGCGCGGGTGGCTGGTTACCTGTTGTTGTCCAGTGAAAATGTCACCCTAATTGTTCAGTGATTTTGTCACCATTACCTGCCTACGCCAAGGATGATTAGCTGCAGGCCGCCAAGGACTGGCCTTAGTTGCCTTCGGCAGCGAAACTG